>JBFIMV010000299.1:0-3823 GCA_041611575.1 Desulfuromonadales bacterium
AAAGTCAATGTTGGCAGGGTCATTCCTGCCACAGGCCAACCTTGTCGCGACGCGCCTACTCTTCCGCGGCGAGGAACTCCTCTTTCATGTGGAAGTCGAAGCGGCGGTAGACCACGGCCAGGCCATTTTCTATGAGGATGCGATTCAGCAGTCGGCCGTCGGGGAGGAGGACGTAAGCCAACACCCGGTCGTGGCGGTCGCGCGGCGGGTCGGCAAGGGTCAGGGTGACCTGTTTCCCCTTCACTTGCTCTATGTTGAACTGCTTCGCGGCACGGTAAATTTGACGCTGCTTCGCCGCAGAGACACCTTGACGTTCCAGAAATGCATCGCGATGCGAGTCATTTTTCTCCGGTGTGTCGATGCCGACCAGGCGTACGGTGCCAAGCGGTTTGATTTCGAGCGTGTCACCGTCGTGAACCCAGGTAACCGTGCCACGCAAAGCCGGGGAAGAGGGCGAATCCTCTGCGCAGGCTGGCAACACCAGCAGCAGGATCAGGAGGAGAAAGTTTCTAAAAACCGGGCGTGTCACCCGCGGCCCCAGATCAGGCGGCAGAAGATGCCGGTGAAGAGGCCCCAGACCAGGTTGTAGAAGAGGACGAACAGGGGGGTGAGCTGCCCGAGAGAGAAGCCCATCCAGCCGTGTCCGGTCATATGAGGGAAGACGACGAAGAGTTGGAAGGCGGTGGGCAGGAGGCTGATCCAGAGTCCCTTGCGCGCCCAGTGGCGGCGTGCCCGGAGTGGCCCGACAGCGAGGAAGTAAACCATCCCCCAGAGACCCCCCCAGACCAGGCGTGGATAGAGCCATGCTGGGGTCAAGGTAGGCGTCATGCGCACGTCGAACATGGCCGGCAAGCCGAATTGGCCCGCCTGCCAAGCCACGATGCTGTTGCAGAGTGCACCGAGCAGGCCGGCACAGAAACAGGCGGCCAACAGGGGGAGGGTGCGGGGCATGACATCTCCTTGCAGGTGTAATCAACTGTCGCTTAAGGCCGCCCCCTCATTCATGCTGCCGCTTCGGTATCCCTGTAGATCGAGGGCGACATAGGTGAACCCGGCTGCCTTGAATTCGGCCAGTAATGGAACACGCAGCCCATCATCAATGATTCTCGATAGTTCGTCAAGGGCGACTTCGATGCGTGCGGTTTCGCCGTGATAGCGGACGCGGAAAGTGTGAAATCCCCGGTCGCGCATGAAGGTTTCACAACGATCGATCTGCTGCAGTCTTTCCGCCGTGATGCGCGTACCGTAGGGGAAGCGCGATGCCAGGCAGGCAAAGGGTTGCTTGTCCGCCGTCGACAGCCCGCTGCGCCGACTCAGAATGCGAATGTCTTCCTTGGTTAGGCCGGCTTCAAGTAACGGTGAGCGGACCTTCAACTCTGTGGCGGCCTGGCGTCCTGGCCGGTAGTCACTGAGGTCGTCGAGGTTTGATCCGTCGAGAACTTCCCGGAAACCGAGCTCGCCGGCCTTGGCAAGGCAGATTTCGAACAACTCTTTTTTGCAATGGTAGCAGCGTTTCGGCGGGTTGTCGGCGAAACCGGGAATCAGCAGCTCGTTGCTGTCGACGACGATCTGGCGAATGCCGAGCTCTTTGGCAAGCTGGACGCTTTCGTTGAATTCATGACTCGGATAGGTTGGTGAAGTGGCCGTCAGGGCGACCACCCGGTCGCCGCCAAGGACATCCCGGGCTGTTTGCAGCAGGAAGGTGGAGTCGACTCCCCCGGAGAAGGCAACAACGGCCGAGTCGAGGGTGGCGAGGATGTCCTTGAGTTTCTGAAATTTTTCGTCTGTTGTCATGGGGGAGCTATCCTTCGGGTGATTTCTCCCGAAGACTCTTGGCGTCGGGGAGCAAGATATGGTCATGATCGATTCAGGGGGCAGGTCTAGATAAAATACATGAAACGATGGTCAAGCTCTTTTTCCATCCCCATCTCCCGAGCCTCGTCACAGAGGTCCTTGAGGGTTACGGAGCCGAGGTAGTCATTGAGCCGTTTGCTCGCTTCCAGCCAGATCTTCTGCGTGACGCACTCGTTGTCAAACTCGCAGGTCTTCTTGCAGCCTTTCCCTGATTTGACACAATCTACCAGGGCCATCTCGCCTTCGGCCGCAGTGATGACCTGCTGGACGGTTATCTCGTGGGGTTTGCGGGCGAGGAAATAGCCCCCCTGGGGTCCACGGCGACTCTTGAGCAGACCGCCGCGTTTCAGGCTCTGAAAGATCTGTTCCAGGTAACGGGGGGAAATGTTCTGGCGGCGACTGATATCCTTGATCTGTGCCGGCAGCGTGCCGGCGTGATAGGCCATGTCGAACAGGGCCCGCAAGCCGTAGCGGCTCTTGGTCGAAAGACGCATGATGAATCTCCTCAAAGTTTTGTTGTTAGAACTTTTATTAAAGTTTATTTTAACTGTCAAGAATTTAATGGAAACCTCCTCCGTACAACTGTATTCTGTGTTCTACATGTATGTAAGTGGCCATGCTTGAACAAGAGATGTCATGATTCAACAAGACCTCGCACTCCATGCTCCGATTGCCTGGCTGCCGGCAGGATTGATCAGCTGGTACTCTGATGATGGCACCCCCCTGGCTTTGGCGACATCCTGGATGGCGCTGATCGGGGGCGAGCCGCCGATTATCCGGACAGCCTGGCCAGGCCGGCAGGGTTCCGCCTCCTGTCGGTGGCGTGGCGGTGATTTTGTGGTCAATGTGTTGACGGATGACTGTCTGGAAAAGGTTCGCCAGGTTCTGCGTCAGGGTCGACTGTGTTTCGCGGTCAAAGACGTTTTCGGGGTGGATTGCCTGACGGGTTCCAAGGTTAACGCGCCCCGTCTGCCTGATTGTCCGCTGCAGGTGGAGTGTATCGGGGGGGTGCTCGATGAAGATGGTTTCGAGCCCGAACTGTATGGGGAGGTTGTCTTGCTGCACCGGGGTGGCAAGACATTCGGTGCAGAGGTCCTGTTGTCAATGTCCGACGGTTGTCCCTGGCGACGCTAGGCACGAACCGCTGCTGCAACTTGAGCTTCCGGGATGAACGCAAAGGGTCGGTTTGCAAATGCAAGCCGACCCTTGGTTTTTTCGTGGGGAACGGGATTATTCTTCGTCTTTTCCCGGCCAGCGAAGATTGTCAGTCAGCGTGGAGATGCCGAAGGTGACCAGGAAGGCAACCAGGGAGACAGCCAGGCTGCTCGTCGCTGGAACCAGGAAGCTACGGTCACCCAGGTAATCCCAACAGAACATCACTCCGGCAATCCAGCCGAGGGTAAAACTCACCCCGACGACATGTTTGATGATCTCGAGGTAGATGACGAAGGTGTAGATCATGTCGCCGGCCGTTTCCGTGTTAACACCTTCGAGCTCCAGCCGGCGGCTCAGGCTTGACGAGAAAAGTCTGCAGGCGACCCACATGCAGGCGAAAAAAACGCCGGTGTATACCGCGTGTCGGGCGAGCAGGTCGGCATGTGCGTCGAGCTTCTGCATGCCGGCGGCGAAGAAGAGCGAAGACATCAGGCCGGCGAGATAGACCGGCCGGGTGCTGCGGATGACGGCGACTCTGATTTTCTGGAACATGGC
This sequence comes from Desulfuromonadales bacterium, assembly GCA_041611575.1. GTDB lineage: Bacteria > Desulfobacterota > Desulfuromonadia > Desulfuromonadales > BM103 > JBFIMV01. The sequence goes on from JBFIMV010000299.1 coordinate 3,565, forward strand.
GATCTCCTCAGGGAGTGCTCAGCGATCTCGGTTCCGGTTTGTCAGTGTATCTATTTTCACCCCTAGAGGGCACGCAGTCCAGTTAGAATTATATAATTTAATCTATTTTAATTTGTGGATTAAAATTAAAATAAGATAATAATTATGGTGCGTTGCGTGTCTAAGTGGCTAATTTTAATACGTTGTTTATTTCTAAAGAAAATTATTTATTGTTAATCTCTGCAGGTTTTGATGACAGGACGATGAAATGATGGCCGCG
>JBFIMV010000300.1:0-3819 GCA_041611575.1 Desulfuromonadales bacterium
CCGGCATTTTTTCCGTCGCTAGAATATCACAGAATCGCGCGGCCGTAAAAGACCTAGGGCCAAAGAAGCCGCAGAGCGAAAATCAGCACGGTGACCGTAACGAAATGCCTGATCCAGTCGTGGCCTTTCCTGACCGCCAGGTGAGCGGCGACCCAACCGCCAATCGAGTTGCCGACGGCGAGGGACAGGCCGAGGACATAGTCGACCTGGCCATGGCTGATGAAGACCCCCAGGGCAACCACGGTGAACGCAAAGATCACCAGCACCTTGACGGCATTGATGCGCACCAGGTCGAGGCCATGGACCAGCAGGGCCGTGATAATCAGGAAGCCGACCCCCGCCTGGACAAACCCGCCGTAGACACCGACGGCGAAGAAACTGACGAGCAGCACGGCCAACCGTCCCGCGGTCATCGGCAGCTCAGGCCGGCGCAGGCGCTTCATCGGATCGAACAGCATGAAGATCAGAACCGCTATCATGACACAAGCCAGCAACCGGCGGAAAACCATTTCATCGATATTGATCGCCAGGTTCGCGCCGAAATAGCTGCCGAGCAGCGCCGGGGGAGTGGCCAGCAGCGCCAGGCGGAGAGGAAAAATCCCCTGACGCTTGAAGCCCGAGATGGCAAAGATGTTCTGACAGAAAATAGCGATGCGGTTGGTGCCGTTGGCGGTGGCTGCGGGGAGGCCGAAAAAAATCAGCAGGGGGAGGGTCAACAACGAGCCGCCGCCGGCGAGAATATTCAGGATACCGGCGACCACGCCGATCGCTATCAATGCAGGGACCTGCCAGATATAAGGGTCCATCATCCCCCCGTCTCGCCGAGCAGGTCCCGAATGACTTCACCGGCCATTGTCAGGCCGAACAGCGGCGGGATGACAGAAGAGCTGCCGAGGATCACACGGCGATCCGTGCAGCGCCATTGCTGGTCATGCTTGTTGGGACAGATGCACCCCTCACTGCAACTCGCCGCGTCGTCTCCCAACGGGCGGAACTCCTCGGTCGAATAGACGACCTTGACCGGGGGGGTGACCCCGCGACGACGCAGCTCCTTGCGGATGATGCGGGCCAACCGGCAGCGCTCGGTCCGGAACAGGTCAGCGACCGCGATCTTGGTCGGATCGAGCTTGTTCGCCGCGCCCATGGAAGCGATGATTGGCAGGCTCTTTTCCTTGCAGGATTCGATAAGGTGCAGCTTGGCTGTGATATGGTCAATGCAGTCAAGAACGTAGTCATATTGCCGGCCGAGCAGTTCGTCAGCATTCTCGCTGCTGAAAAAAGCCTTGAGGGGCACGACCTGGACGGCAGGGTTGATGGCACGGCAGCGCTCTGCCATCACGTCGACCTTGACGTGCCCGACCGTACTGTCAAGCGCGTGGATCTGACGGTTGATATTCGTCAGGCAGATATCATCGAAATCGACCAGGGTCAGGCGGCCGACACCGGCCCTGGCCAGGGCCTCGGCCGCATAGCTGCCGACACCACCGATACCGAAGACCGCGACCGAGCATTTTCGCAGGCGTTCCAACCCGTGCGCTCCGACCAGGAGCTCAAAGCGGCTGAAACGATGAAGGGCACTCATGTTTATCCTTGCTCATGATTGTGGACAAAGGGCCTGTCGGACCGGCGGCGGGATGCGCAGGATGCGGCAGGCGTTCGTCGTGGTCACCTCTGCCGTCTCCGCCAGGCTCCAGCCCCGCAGTTCAGCGACCCACGTTGCGATCAACGGCAGAAAACCGGGCCGGTTCTCCCGGCCGCGATGCGGCTCGGGCGCCAGATCGGGGGCATCCGTCTCGAGCACCAGCCACTCGGCCGGGGCCCGGCGAATGACTTCAGCAAGACGCTGCGCCCGGGGGAAGGTCGCCACACCGCCGATACCGAGCGCAAAACCCATGTCGATGACCGCACGAGCCGTATCGAAACTCCCGGAAAAGGCATGATACACGCCACCGACCTCTGCCGCATTTTCCCGTCGCAGCAGCTCCAACAACCGCCCCACGCCACGCCTGACATGCAGCAGCAAGGGTTTGTCGAGCTCCTTCGCCAGGCGGATCATGGCGACAAAAACCTCTTCCTGCAGAGCCCAGGGAACATCGACCAGGCGGTCAAGGCCAACTTCGCCGATCGCCACCATTCTTCCGTCGGCAGCCAGGCGCCGCAGCTGCGCCGGGTGTTCGTCGGGTCGCCACTCTCCGGAAGCCATCGGATGAATCCCCGGGGCTGCGTATGCCCCGGGACAGGCATCAACGGCAGCCATGAGCTCCCCCCAGCGGCGGGGAGACGTCCCGGGGACAATCCAGGAGCCGACCCCGGACGCGCGGGCTTCACACAGCATCGTCGCCGGCGCCGAGAGGCTGTCCAGGTGCACATGGGTATCGACATAGGGTATCATCACAGCCTGGAAAGCCTATCACAAACTGCGTTGCACAAACCAGTCTTCGCTATGATTGGCACGAAATTCCCTTGCCGACTTTCGTCTCGTTGTGATAATCGTAAACAGCTTAATTCCTTTTCTTTTATTAAACGATCCGCACCTGGAGATCCGTATGCAGAACCCTGCACCAGGCAGCTCCACCTATCTGCGCAAACTCTTTCTTTTCAATCATGGCATGGGTCTGATCGTCGGTGCCGTCTTTTCCGTTATCGCCTACAGCATGCTCGGCAATGTCACATGGACGCCGCTGTTTTTTTTCAGTTGCCTGTTTACCGGGTTTTGCCTGGGAGCCGCCTCCTTCTGGTTCGTTCGGAACACCCTGAAAAACCAGCTCAGACAGCAGCTCGCCGCATTGCGGGAGCTTCTTGGTGAAGACAGCGAAGATGCCCGCAACCTGACCATCGAAGCCCTGTTCGCCGCAACCAGCAGTACAACCAGAGAAGTCCGTACGCTGCTGCAGCATATGCAGACGACCGTCGATGAATTCGTACCGCATTACCAGACCCTGGCCGATGCCAGCCGTTACCTGTCGGCACGCTCAGAAGACGGTCAGCTCGCCGCACGTAAAGCCAGGACCGAGGTTGACGGCATGTTCCAGAAACAGAAGACCGTCATCAGCCAGGTGGAGGCCCTCAACCAGAGGTCGCAGGACGAAGCAGCCCTGTCGCGAGAGCTTTCTGCCTCACTGGAAGAAATGGCTGAAGCCCTTGAGCATTCGACCCAGAAATTTCTTGAAACCACCCGTAATGTCAACGATATGGTCGAGTCGATTCAGAGCGCGACCAAACAGGCGGCAAAAACGGCCCAGATAACCGAAAACACGGCCCACGATCTCGACCGGATCGGGGAAGCCCTCGACCGCCTGCGTACGGGCGTTGCCCGAAACGCCGACAGTTCCGCAGCCGTCAAGGAGGATGCGACGCAGGGGGTTCGTGTCGTCCAATCCTTCACCAAGGAGATGGGACGGATCGACGAGGAGAGCCGGAAGGCGATCACCGCCATGCAGCGACTGAGTCGCCAGACCGCGGAAGTCACCAAGATTATCGAGGTGATCAAGAACCTGGTCTCCGACACCGAATTGTTGGCCTTCAATGCCGCCATCATTGCCGCCAAGGCAGGCGCGGAGGGTCGAGGTTTTTCCGTGGTTGCCGAGGAAATTCGCGACCTTGCCGACCGTACCGCGACGAGCGCCGACGAGATCGAGGTGATCATCAAATCGATCCGCAAAGACACGGAACAGGTCAGCTCCACGGTCGAGTCGACCGGGCACTTCATCAGTCGGGGGAAAGATCTGTCAGGTTCGACTGAGCGGGCGCTGAGCAAAATCGTCCAGACTTCCAGTCAAGCAGCGACGGAATCCAATGAGCTCTCTCAGCAAACCGAGG
>JBFIMV010000301.1:0-3799 GCA_041611575.1 Desulfuromonadales bacterium
CGGACACATCGACCACCCGCCCTATCTTTATTGCACCGAGTGCTCTGGTGAAGAATCGGAGTGGATCGAGGCCAGCGGCAAGGCAACCCTCTATTCCTTTGCGGTGAACACCTATGCCGTTCCTTTCCCCTTCATGCCCGACCTGCCCTATGTGACGGCGATGATCGATCTGCCCGAAGGGCCACGCATGATCTCCAACATCAAGGGCTGCGACCCCAAGGACCTGAAAAACGGCATGCCTCTGGAGGTGTTTTTCGAACAGGCTTCGGAGGACATCTTCCTGCCCATGTGGCGACCGGAACAGGGGTAAGGGTGACATCATGCAAGAAACTTATGAACGGCTGCTTTATCAGCGAACCGGGCTAGCAGGCGAGGTTCTCTGGCTCAGTCTCAACAACCCGAAGATGCGGAACGCCCTGGACGAGACCATGCAGGTTGAGCTGCTGGCCGTGCTCGAGGATGTAAGCCGGGACAACTCGATCCGTTGCGTCGTCCTGCAGGGAGCGGGGGACCAGGCGTTCTGCAGCGGAGGAGACATCTCCGCTTTCCAGAAACTCGATCTTGTGAGCGGGTACGACTACCTCTATCAGCGCGGCAACGCGATTCAGCGGTTGCTCAGCACGATGGAGAAGCCCGTGATTGCTGCGGTGGCGGGGCTGTGTTTTGCGGGCGGCCTTGAACTCGCCCTGGCGTGCGACTTCATTTACGCCACCGAGAATTCAACTTTCGGCCTGCTGGAGATCAACCTCGGGGTTTTGGCCGGCTGGGGCGGGACCGTACGGCTGCCCCGGGCCATTCCCGAACGGCGAGCCCGGGAGATGATTTATCGCGGAGAAATCTTCGACGCCGCCGAAGGACATCAGTGGGGACTGATCAACCGGGTTTTCAAAACTCATGAAGAAATGCGCCAGGGGTTGGAACAAACCGTGGCCGAAATCAGCAGCAAACCGCCCCTCGCGGTGCGGGCGGCAAAGAACGTGATCAACAACTCCCTGACCTGCGACAGCATTGAAGCCGCATTGGCCATCGAGCGTGGCAGTATCATGTGGCTTTGCTCCTCTGAGGATGCCAAAGAGGGGGTCGCGTCCTTTGTCGAGAAAAGAAAGCCCACCTTCAAAGGGCGATAGAGGAGACTAAACATGGATTTTACCTTCACCGATGAACAGAAGCTTATTCGCGAAACCTACCGGGATTTTTGTAAAAAGGAACTGACCCCGGAATATGTCCGCTGGATTGATGAGAACTGCGACTTCATTCCGGATGATCTCTGGCAGAAACTGGTTGATTTGGGGACCATGGGAATCGCCATCCCCGAAGAATACGGGGGGGCGGGCCTTGGGAAGATCGAATCCTGTATCGTCTTCGAAGAATTGGCCACCGCCGGCTTGGGAGTGGCTATGTGCGCAGGGATTTCAAACTGCATGGGCGCGAGTCCTCTGACTGCATTGGGAGATAAACAGCAGAAGGAAAAATATCTCCCCCTTTTGGCCCAGGGAAAACTGAAGTGGGCGCTCGGGATGACAGAAGCTGGTGGGGGTACCGACCTGCTTGGAGGCATCCGGACGACGGCAGTCAAAGACGGTGACTCTTATGTTATCAACGGTTCCAAGATGTTCATAACCGCTGCGCATGTGGCCGATTATTTCACCGTAGTCGTCATCACCGACAAGGAAGTCAAGCGGACACAAGGGCTATCCCTCCTCGTCGTTGACGCCAAATCTCCCGGCATTACGGTGAGTCCCATTCGGAAAGTGGGCGTACATTCCTGCGGGGTCAACGAGATCCATTTCGATAACGTCAGGGTCCCGGCTCAAAATCTCCTTGGTCAGGAGAACAAGGGCTGGTACCAACTCCTGAAGGTGCTCAATCCGGAAAGAATCGATACCGCGGTCATGTCACTGGGGATTGCTCAGGCAGCTTTCGATTTAGCCCTGAGTTATTCTCAAGAACGTAAAGCCTTTGGCAAAACGATCGGCTCTTTCCAGATCCTGCAGCATTTTATGGTCGACATTGCCATCGAAATCGAAAACGCTCGCAACCTGATCTACAAATGTGCCTGGTTGATGGATACGGGGCAGAGATACGACGTCGAGGTGGCGATGGCCAAAATCGTTGCCTGCCGGGCATCGGAATTGGCCGCTCTGCATGGTATGGAAATCTTGGGAGGCTATGGCTTTACCATGGAATTCGACATGCAGCGACATTTTCGGGACTACAAGCAGATGAAGTTCTCTCCGATCTCGGACGAGATGGCCAAGAACTACATCGCCGAAAGTTTTGGCCTGCCCAGGAGTTTCTGACCTGGACGGACAGAAGAGCTACACCTGCGTCATGTCTTTGGATCATCGCTGAAATCCTGCATGCCGTGCCAGATATAATGCACGCAGGCAAAGATCGTCACCAGGCCGGTAGCGTAAAACAGGGAATTCAGCACGAGGGCATTGCGGAAGCCGAACGCTTCGAGCAGGGCAAAGCCGATGGTGACAATCTGCATCAGGGTCGCCAGCTTGCCCCACAGGCTCGCCTCGGCGACAACCTGTCTGCCGGCAAAGTGGAGGATGCCGGCGCCGATGCCGACATACAGGTCCTTGGCGACCACCGTGACCGCCAGCCATGGCGGCAACAGCCCCTGCAGGCTGAGAGCAATGAACGCCACCGTGCTCAGCAGCCGGTCGCCCAATGGGTCGAGGAAGGTGCCAAGCACCGACTTCTGCTGCAGCCGGCGGGCCAGGTAGCCATCGAGGAAATCGGAGATGCCGGCGGTAACGAACAAGCCAAACGCCAGCGGGTACTGGCGGTAGATGACGGCGACCAGGAACGGCGCCACCAGGAAGATGCGCATCAGGCTCAGAGCATTGGGGATATTCACATGGCCCTCCCTCCATGAAGTTCAGCCGATCCGGAATCAGAACTTATTACCCCAAGTATGCCGTGTTTCTCTGATTTTCCAATGCATAAACAGGGACACTTCCCAATTAATGAGATGGGAAGTGTCCCTATTCGAACAAATTCCCCTGGGTCCAGCGCGGGGTTTCGTCCTGGCCCCGCGCGACGATTTTGCTGGCCCTGAGCCAAAGCTCACGGGTCAGCTCGATGTCGTACTGCGAATCGTGCAGACGGTCGTCATCGACCTTGATGCCGCTGTGGCGGGCGACGGTGGCGAGCTTGAAGTTCGTCAGTTCGGGGCGCTTCAGCTGGAGGATCTGCGCCCAGACCAGCATGACATCGAGGCAGGGATACCAGAACCAGCTGCCGAAGAAGCGGTCGCTGTTCTTCTCCCAGAACTTGCGCACGAACGGCATGTCGAAGCTGTGGGCGTTGTAGCCGACGAACTGGAACTTGTCACCCTTGTTGAACTTGTCGACGTAGCGGCCGAGCATCTCGACCATGCGGGTGTAAACGACGCCGGGGTCGAGGAAATCCTGACCGGCCACGGCCAGGTGGTCCGGATGACCGGGAGGCAGGAACTGCCGGCGATCGATGCCGGTCACGGCCAGCGCCTCGTCCTCGATCACATCCTGCGGATAGGGGCGCACGTACCAGTCGAAGGTCTCCTCGACCGTGTCGCCGAGCTGCACGCAACCGGAGATCTGGGTCAGGCCGTGGCGTTCCGGGTCGGTGCCGGTCGTTTCGACATCGACAAACAACAGTTTCTGCTGTACTGGGGGCATAATTCCATCACAGTCGGCGGGAGAAAACGGCTTGAAGCCGCACGCAGTTCATTAGCGGAAAAACTGCAAGAGTTGACGTCTAGTTCACATAACCACTGCCGATGGCAGTAAAGGGGAGATTCAGCCCC
>JBFIMV010000302.1:0-3782 GCA_041611575.1 Desulfuromonadales bacterium
CCCTGGGCAATCGCTTCGACAATGTTGGCAGGCCCGGTGACCAGGTCGCCGCCGGCGAAAATCCCGGCCAGAGACGTCGCCAGGCTCTCGCCGGCGACCACGGCCCGTCCCTTGCGATCTTGTTCGAGGGCGAGGGCGGCGGCATCGGCCGACTGCCCAACGGCCATGATCAGCGTATCGAACGTCCGCACGTGTTCGCTCCCCGCGACCGGCTCAGGGATCCCCCGGCCATCGGCGTCAAAGCCCTGCAGCCGCATGGCGACACAGGTGACGCTGCCGTCCTCGATTTTGAGCGGCAGGGTCAGCGCCTTGAGGGTGACCCCTTCCTCGAGCGCCTCCTCGATTTCTTCGGCATCGGCCGGCATCTCCGCCCGGCTGCGGCGATAGACGATCTCGACCGTCGCGCCGAGCCGGACCGCCGCGCGCGCGGCGTCGATCGCCGTGTTGCCGCCGCCGACAACGATGACCCTCGGGCCGATGGCCGGTTTTTCTCCAAGCTTGAGCTGCTGCAGAAACTGCAGGCCGTCGATGACCGTCGGCAGATCCTCCCCCTCTATCCCCATGCGCGACGGCGTCCAGGCACCGGTGGCGACGAACACGGCGTCGAAACCTCCCGCCAGCAACGCCCGGGGCGATGCAACGCGGGTCGCGCCGTGGAGCTCGACCCCGGCGCGCTGCAGCAGGGAGATTTCCCGGCTGACCACCTCGTCCGGCAGGCGATAGGCGGGGATGCAGTAGCGCAGCATCCCCCCGGCCTGCGGTTGCGCGTCGAACACGGCCACGCTATGGCCGAGCAGGTTGAGATAGTAGGCTGCGCTCAGCCCGCAAGGGCCGGCGCCGACGACGGCGACCTTTTTCCCGGTACGGGGTCCGGTGATCGCCTCCGGCGTTCTGTCGTCCTGCTCAGCTGCCAGCCTCTTGAGCCGGCGGATGGCGACCGGGTCGTCGAACTGGGCGCGAGCGCACTGTGCTTCACAGGGGTGGGCACAGGCAAAGCCGCAGATCAGGGGGAAGGGTATGTGGCGACGGATCACGTCGAGCACCCCGGCAAAATCCCCGGCCTTGATCAGGCGGATATATTGCGGGATATCGACCCCGGCCGGGCAGGCGCTCCGGCAGGGCGATGTCGAATTGAGCCGGGTGTCTTTCTTTGCCACGTTTACGCTGCCTTCAAACGCCCCGCACCAGGTCGATGCCGATGCGCAAAGCCTTGCAGTTCACCTCCGCGAGGCGGGCGTTGAACCGCTGCCCGATCGCTGCCATCAAGCTGTCGGCTTGAACCATGCCACAGGCAGCGACCACCGCACCAAGGGACACGACATTCACTGCCGCGGGATATCCCAGCTCACTGGCGATCCGGGTGAACGGATAACCGCTCAGGTTCGCCCCCTGCTGGACGCCGGCGAGGGTTGAATCGTAGAAGACCGGCACCCCCTGCCCGGCCAGCGGCGCATACTTCGCCAGGGTCTCAACGCTCAGCGCCAGAACAATGTCCGGTTGCTCAACCTGCTGGAAGAGGATCTCCTGCGAATCGATGATGACCTCCGCCAGCGACAGGCCGCCACGGCTCGCGATGCCGTACGACTGGGTCTGCACCGTGTTCTTCCCCTCGAGGATCGCCGCCTCGCTCAGCAGCATTCCCGAGAGGACCAGCCCCTGGCCGCCGGTGCCGGCGAGAATCGTCTCGAACCGTGTCCTGACCGCCGCCGTCACGCCCCCTCCGTTTCGGCCCCGGTCGCCCTGGCCCTGAGTTCTTCATAGCGGCTGTTGAAATCCGGCGCATCGCGATCAACCAGCTTGCCGACGGCAAAATAACCCTGCCTCTCCTCCGCCCCCAGCCGATCGTACTTCTCCTTGGGCAAGCCGTGCTTGCGGTACCAGTCGAGGATGGAGCCGGGCTGCGCCAGGGGGTTGTTCTTGCCGAAGTGGGTGGGGCAGGGGCTGAAGACCTCGACGAGCGAGAAGCCTTTCTTGGTCATCGCCTCCTTGATTGACTCCTGCAGCTCCCAGCCGTGCAGAGGGGTCCCCCGGGCCACATAGTTCGCCCCGGCAACCTCCGCCAGAGCACAGATGTCGATCTCGCGCTCGGGATTGCCATGAAGGGTCGTGCTGGTGATGCACCCCCCAGGCGTCGAGCCGGAGACCTGGCCGCCGGTCATGCCGTAGTTGAAGTTGTTGACGACGATGGCCGTCAGATCGATGTTGCGCCGCGCGGCGTGGATGAAATGATTGCCGCCGATGGTGACCGCGTCACCGTCGCCCATGATGACCACCACCTGCAGCCTGGGGTTGTAGGCCTTGATGCCGGTGGCGTGAGGCAGGGCGCGGCCATGGGTGGTGTGCAGGGCGTTGGTCGTCAGGTAGTCATCGACCTTGCCGGTACAGCCGATGCCGGTGACCACGACAATCTCGGAATGCCGGTAGCCCAGCTCTTCAAAAGCCCGCAGCAACGCTCCGACCATCACGCCGATGCCACAACCGGAGCACCACATGTGCGGCATCACCCCGTTTTTCAGATATTTTTCGCCGGTTGCATGCGTCATGGTTTTCCTCGCCGCGAAGCTTTCACCTCAAGCCTTCAGCAGAAGGCCCCAAGGATCTCGCCGGGGGTGATGATCTGACCATTGTAGCTGTTCACCCGCTTGATGACCTTGTCGGGGCCGAGCACCCGCCGGACTTCACCGGCGAGCTGACCGTCGTAGTTCATCTCCGGCACCACGACGACCCTGGCCCCGCGGGCCAGCGCCGCGATCTCCCGGTCGGCAAAGGGCCAGAGCGTCTGCAGCTGCAGCACGCCGGCCCTGATGCCGCGCCGCCGGGCTTCCTTGGCCGCGGCCCGTCCCGCCCGGGTGGTGACCCCGGTCGTCACCAGCAGAACCTCGGCGTCGTCGGTGTCAAAGCTTTTGGTCAAAACGATTTCGTCGCGATGCCGTTCGATCTTCTCATGGAGCTGCGCCACCCGCCAGGCGGCGTTGGCCGGGTCGTTGTTGCTGTAGCCGTCGGTGCCGTGCATGGAGCTGGTCACATGGAAGACATAATCACTGCCGTAGGCGGCCAGAGGTGCAATGCCATCCTCATCGACAGCAAAGGGCCGGTATTGATCGACCGGGCCGCAAGGGCGCTTGCGCTCGAGGACCTCCAGTTCCCCCGGCGCGGGGAGGGTGACGTTCTCCCGCATATGACCGATGACCTCGTCAGGGGCGAGGATGACCGGGATGCGGAATTTCTCGGCGAAGTTGAAGGCCGTGACCGTCAGCTCGAAGCATTCCCGCACGCTGGCCGGACAGAGGGCGATGATGCACTGGTCGCCGTGGCGGCCCCAGCGCAGCTGCATGATGTCGGACTGCGACGGCTTGGTCGCCAGTCCGGTGCTTGGCCCGGCCCGCTGCACATTGACCACCACGCAGGGGACCTCGCCCATCACCGCCAGCCCCAGGTTCTCCTGCATCAGCGAGAAGCCCGGACCGCTGGTCGCGGTAAACGCCTTGGCCCCGGCCAGCGAGGCACCGACCACCGCGGCGATGCTGGCGATCTCGTCCTCCATCTGCAGAAACATGCCACCGACTGTCGGCAGGATCCGCGCGCAGCCTTCGGCGATTTCAGACGAGGGCGTGATCGGATAGCCGGCATAGAACCGCGCGCCGGCATAGATAGCCCCGGCCGCGATCGCCTGGTTGCCCTGCATCAATTTCACGTCACGTTCCAAGATGCCGCGCCTTTCGTTTTGCACAATCGCTAATTATCAGGTGGCAGAATAAACCAAGGCGGAAAAATCATCATAC
>JBFIMV010000303.1:0-3737 GCA_041611575.1 Desulfuromonadales bacterium
CGGCATCGCGGTCGAAGGCGATCCAGGGTTGTTCAACCCCTACGGCGTGATCATGGTCAACCCGCAGAAGCACCGCCATGTCAAGGTCGCGCTGGCGAAGAAATTTCTCGATTACCTGACCTCGCCCCAGGCCAGGAGCCTGATCACCGGCTTTCGCGCCAACGGCGAGCAGCTCTTCTACGTGCAACCGTAAAGGATTCCTTTGGGCTACCTTCTCGACTCACTGCTCAAGGCGCTCGAGCTGATCGGCAGCTTCGACCCGGAAGTGCGGATGGCCGTTTGGACCTCCCTCTACACCTCCGGCTGCGCCACCCTGCTGTCCGGCCTGCTGGGGATCCCCCTCGGGCTCTGGCTGGGCGTGAGCCGGTTTCGCGGCCGGCGGCTGGCGATCACCCTGCTCAACACCCTGATGGCGCTACCGACAGTAGTGATCGGACTGGTGCTGTTCGGCCTCTTCAGCCGCCAGGGCCCCCTCGGTCCGCTCGGGCTGCTGTTCACGCCTCTGGCGATGATCGCCGGGCAGACGGTGCTGGCCCTGCCGATCATCGCCAACCTGGTGCTGACCGCCGTGACCGGCGCCGATGAACGCATCATGAACACCGCCCTGACCCTGGGGGCCTCGCGGCGGCAGGCGGCACGGCAGCTGCTGCGCGAGATCCGTTTCGGGGTGATGGCCGCGGTGATCGCTGGGTTCGGCCGGGTGATCGCCGAAGTCGGCGTGGCGATGATGCTCGGCGGCAACATCCGCAACAGCACCCGCACCATGACCACCGCCATTGCCCTGGAGACCAGCAAGGGCGAGTTCGCCTTCGGGCTGGCCCTCGGCCTCGTGTTATTGAGCGTGGCATTGCTCGTCAACATGGGGTTGAATCTGCTGCAACAACGTTGAAACTTATTTTCAGGAAGACTGCCCATGATCTCTTTTTTCCAGGCCAGACAACAGATCCTCGATGATGTGCAACCCCTCCCCGTTGAAGAAGTGCCGCTGCTCGACGCCTCCGGCAGGGCGGTGGCCGAAGACGTGGTCGCCGGTCGGCCGTTGCCGCTGTTCGACAACTCGGCGATGGACGGCTACGCGGTGAAGGCCGCCGATTGTGAGCCCGGAAAGTCCCTGGCGGTCAAGGGTTACCTGCCGGCCGGCAGCAGCAGTGACTGCCGGGTCGCAGCGGGGACCGCGGTGAAGATCATGACTGGCGCGCCGATTCCGCCGGGGGCCGACGCCGTGGTCCCCTTCGAGGAGACCGAAGAAGGGTCGGGCCGGGTGCGCGTTCTCGGTACGGTCAACCCGGGGGACCATGTCCGCTGCCAGGGCGAAGACATCCGCCCGGGGGACCGGGTGGTCGAGGCGGGGACGGTGCTGCGCCCCGCGGAGATCAGCCTGCTCGCCTCCTTCTGCATGGCGACGGTGCCGGTGCACCGCCGGGTGCGGGTGGCGATCCTCGCCATCGGCGACGAGCTGCTGGAAATTGACGAGCCGCCCGCCAGGGCGGGTGTGGTCAACAGCAACTCCTGGGCCCTGGCGGCGGCGGTGCGCGCCATCGGCGGCGAGCCGGTCCTGCTCGGCATCGCCCGGGACAACCATGAGGACCTGCGCCGGCTGCTGCGCCAGGGGCTGCAGGCCGACGCCCTGATCACCTCGGCCGCCGTCTCCGCCGGCGACCGGGACCTGGTCCGGGAGGTGCTTGACGATCTCGGCGTCGAGCAGCGGTTCTGGAAAGTCAACATCAAGCCGGGCAAACCGACCGCCTTCGGCCTGCACGGGACGGTCCCGGTCTTCTCCCTGCCAGGCAACCCGGTTTCGACCATGCTCACCTTCGAGGAGTTGGTCCGCCCGGCCCTGTTGAAGATGATGGGGCATCGGATCGTCCTCAAGCCGACGTTCATGGCCAGGCTGCAGAAGCCGGTGGTCAAGAAGGCGGGGCGCATGGAGATGATGCGGGTGGCGATCACGTTCAATGACGCCGGAGAGATGCTGGCTGCCAGCTCCGGCGATCAGAACACCGGCATCCTGCGCACCATGGTCGACGCCCGGGGGATTGCCCTGCTCAGAGAGGACCGCGAGCGGTACGAGAGCGGTGAACAGGTCGAGGTGCACCTGTTCGGTGCGGCGACGGACCTGGGCTATTGAGCTGCCGCCGTCCCCTGTAAACAATCGTAGACAACCACCGGGCCAAACGTCACCATCCTACGCACTCTGGAAGCACGGGAGGTCGGCAAAGGCCGTGTTACTGTGGCTTTCCCACCCCGGCCTCCTCCTGCCTGCATGGCACGGCGCTTGCTATTATCAGATTATTTGAATCTTTGATTCGATTCGCCCTATTGTTGCCAGCGGCACACCGAGCCCGCGGGGTGCCGGCCACAGCGCCATGGAATGCCGGGTCGCAGAGGAGGCCACATCATGGAAACGTCCGCTTATCATCCGCAGCACCCGATCCGCTTCGTCACCGCCACCAGCCTCTACGACGGCCACGACGTGTCGATCAACATCATGCGCCGCATCATCCAGGACTCCGGCGCCGAGGTGGTGCACCTCGGCCACAACCGCTCGGTGCACGAGGTGGTCAATGCGGCCATCCAGGAAGACGCCCAGGGGATCGCCGTCAGCTCCTACCAGGGCGGTCACATGGAGTTCTTCAAGTTCATGTACGACCTGCTGCATGAGAAGGGCGCCGGGCATGTGCGGATTTTCGGCGGTGGCGGCGGCGTCATCCTGCCGGACGAGATCAGGGAGCTCGAGGACTACGGCATCTGCAAGATATTCTCCCCCGAAGACGGCCGGCGCATGGGCCTGCAGGGGATGATCAACTACAAGCTGGAGAAGTGCGACTTCCCGCCGCCACGCCAGCTTGACCAGGACCTGGCGCGGCTGCCGCAGCGCGACCCGCAGGCGGTGGCCCGGCTGATCACCGCCGCCGAGCAGCTGGTCGAACATCCGGACGAGCAGCTGCAGGCCGCGCAGCAGCAGGTACGCACGCTCGCCCGGACAGTGCCGGTGCTTGGCATCACCGGCACCGGCGGCGCCGGCAAGAGTTCGCTGACCGACGAGCTGGTGCGCCGCTTCCTGCGCGATTTTTCCGACAAGACCGTGGCGATCCTCTCGGTCGACCCGACCCGCAAGCGCACCGGCGGAGCGTTGCTCGGCGACCGCATCCGCATGAACGCCATCGACACGCCGCGCGTCTTCATGCGCTCGCTGGCGACCCGTGACTCGCGCAGCGAGCTGTCGAAGGCCATCCGCGAGGCGCTCGACGTCCTCAAGGCCGCCGGCTACGACCTGATCATCGTCGAGACCAGCGGCATCGGCCAGGGGGACGCCGGCATCGTCGAGGTCTGCGACCTCTCCCTCTACGTCATGACCAGCGAGTTCGGCGCGCCGACCCAGCTGGAAAAGATCGACATGCTCGACTTCGCCGACCTGATCGCTTTGAACAAGATGGAGAAGCGCGGCGCCGAAGACGCCCTGCGCAACGTGCGCAAGCAGTACCGGCGCAACCGTCAGCTGTTCGAGGCGGCCGACGAGGACCTGCCGGTCTACGGCACCATCGCCAGCCAGTTCAACGACATCGGCGTCAACCGCCTCTACCGGGCCCTGCTCGCCAAGCTCAACACCAAGTGTTCCCTCGACTGGCAGTCGCAGCTCGAAGTGGGCGAAGGCCAGAGCCTCGCCCAGCAGATCATCCCGCCCGAGCGGGTCAGCTACCTGGCCGAGATCGCCCACACCGCCAGGGCCTACCGCA
>JBFIMV010000304.1:0-3725 GCA_041611575.1 Desulfuromonadales bacterium
GCCACGGAACAAAAAAAATAACGAGGTGCGAGGTGCGAGGTGCGAGGCGTGAAGTGTGAAGTGTGAAGTGTGGATGGTCGATGTCCTCTCCCCGGCAAGGGACAGTTCTCACCTCGCTCCTCGTGTTTCTCCTGATCGGAGTCTGTCATGTCTAAGACGATTGCCATCCTGACCGGCGGCGGTGACTGCCCGGGGTTGAACGCGGTGATTCGCGGCGTTGTTCGCAGCGCAACGCTGGCGCGCGACTGGCGCGTCATCGGTATCGAAGACGGCTTCGACGGGTTGGTGGGCGAACCGCGCTGGCGCGAACTGACCCTGGAATCCGTGCGTGGCATCCTGCCGCGCGGCGGGACCATCCTCGGCACCAGCAATCGCGGCAATCCCCTGGCTTATCCGGTAGAAGATGACGGGCCGACCCGCCTGGTCGACGTCTCCGACCAGGTGGTGAGGAATTTCAAGGCGCTGGGCGCCGATGCCTTGATTGCCGTTGGCGGCGACGGCACGCTGAAAATCGCCCGCACTCTGCAGGATATGGGGATTCCCATGGTCGGTGTCCCCAAGACGATTGACAACGATCTGCGTGGTACGGATGTCACCTTCGGTTACAACACGGCGGTCGGCATCGTCACCGAGGCCCTTGACCGGCTGCACAGCACGGCGGAGAGCCATCAACGGGTCATGGTGGTTGAAGTCATGGGCCGGGACGCTGGCTGGATTGCGATCGAGTCGGGGATGGCAGGTTCCGCCGATGTGATTCTGATACCGGAAATCCCCTTCGAGTTCGACTCGGTCTGTGCGGCGATCGAGCAACGCAAGGCGCGCGGCAGCCGCTTCTCCATCGTGGTGGCGGCCGAGGGTGCCTTCCCGAAAGAAGGTGACAAGGTCGTCAAGCTTACGGGAGAAGAGAATTTCGGCGTCGAACGCCTTGGTGGCATCGGTGCCTTTGTTGCCGACGAAATCAGTCGGCGCATGAAGCTGGAGACCCGCGTTGTTGTGCTCGGCCACGTCCAGCGTGGCGGGACGCCATCGCCCTTCGATCGCAACCTCGGATCGCGCTTCGGGGTCAAGGCGGTCGAACTCATCGAGCAGGGACGATTCGGTCGCATGGTCTCACTCAGAGGCCTGACCGTGGGGGATGTCGAGATCGTCGAAGCCGTCGACTCGCTGAATCGGGTCGACCCGGATGGTGATATGGTGCGTGCGGCAGAAGCCCTCGGTATCATGCTCGGTCGCAACCGGGCCGGTGCCGCCTGACAACAGGAGAGTGACGTGTCTTTTCTTGAAAGCTTCGATGGAGCCACAAGCAAACGGGAAATGGTCTACACTTTCTGTGGCATGCTTCTGGGCGTCATGGCGCCGCTCGGCTGGATTGTCCTGCGGCTGATCCTCTTCTGGGAAAGCGGCGTGCCCCTGCTCGAGCAGGTCGTGCGCGATATCACCCTGTCCGCGCAGAGCAGCTTCATGTACGCCTACATGTGCGTCGGGACGATGATGGTGCTCGGCACGTTCGGTTTTTTCATCGGGCGCTCCTCGCAGCAGATTCATGAACGTGCCGTCAAGCTGGATATCCTCAATACGGAAATCGCCGAACAGCGCGCCGGTTTTGAGCGCCGCTTCGTCGATCTCAACCGCAGCATCAAGAATTTTCACGTGATCAATACCGATCTGCAGAAAAGCGTGGATCGCAAGGAAATCTTCCGTTTGACAGCGGACGGCCTGCACGATGTCATCGGTTTCGACCGGGTCAACATCCTCATGGTTGATGGTCCCAAGAAGTCGCTGGATTTTGTCGTCAGCAGAGAAGCCAAGAGCTCAGGAGTTCCTGCCGGTAATATCCCTCTCGACGAGCGGGCCGGATGCCTGTTCAAGGCAATCAGCGACCGCCAGGTCATGCTGATCGATGACATCGCCAAGATGCCGGAAGAGTACCATCTCCACCCGCCTTGCGACGTCATCCCGCAGCTGCGCTCGCGCAATTTCATCCTCTGCCCGATCGTGGTGCGCAGCAAGGCGGTCGGCCTGATTGCCGTTGACAACAAGGTCCGGCGTCTCAAGCTGTCTGATACGGATGTCGATACAGTCAAGTTGTTCGCCGATCAGGTGTCATCATCCCTGATGCGCATCAACCTCCTCGAAGCAGTCGAGTCGTTGACGGTCCAGCTTGAACACACCTTCAACGAATTTCTGAAGTATCGGGATGAACATGCCCATCTGATCATGTCTTTGCGTGCGGCAACAGCGTCCACAATGAGCGCCACCGGTGACATCTCGGACGGTGCCGGTGTCATCCAGGGGGCAGTCAGCTCCACCCGCTCCGCTGTCGGTGAAATCTCCGTATCGATCGACCAGGTGTCGAACAATCTCAAGACGCTGAGTGAGTTCATGTCGAATTCGATCACCTCGATGACCGAAATCCAGTACACGGTCGGCGCGGTCGAGGAAAGCAGCGTGCGTTCGCACACCATGTCGGAAACCGTGCGGGAACGGGCCGAGTATGGTGTCAAAACCGTTGGCGAGGTGTTGACCGGCATGCGAGGCGTTGTCACGGCCATTGAGCAGGCTGAAGATGTGATCGGCCGTCTCTCGGCCAAGGGTGAGGAGGTCGGCACGATCACCTCGGTCGTGACTGAGCTGACCCAGAAGACCAGCCTGCTGGCCCTCAACGCGGCGATCATCGCCGCCCAGGCGGGAGAACACGGGCGTTCGTTTGCGGTGGTCGCTGATGAAGTCCGCAGCCTGGCGCATGAAGCGGCCGCGTCAACGGACCGCATCAACCAGATCATCGAGGAGATCCAGACCTACACGCGCGAAACCGTCGATCATATTCGCAGTACCCATCAGCTGATAGATCAGGGCATGTCACAGGGCGAAGACATGGCGGAAGTCCTCAAGCAGATTCTCGACAGCTCGCAGCGGGCGATGGAGATGGCTCACGACATCCGTACCTCGACCCAGGAGATTTCGCAAGCGGTGACCGGTGTGAGCAAGTCGATCGAAGAGCTCGGAGAGATGTCCGCGCAAGTGTCCCGCGCCTCCCGCGAAGAGGCGAACGGTGCCAGGAATATCGTCGCCGCGGTTGAAGAGGTCCGATCGATGACCGACGACATGGTTGACGCAACCAGGCGCCAGTCCGAGAACACGCGCCACATAGAGACTTCCGTTGATCGGGTCAGCGAGATGGCGACGAGAATTTTTGACGAGATGGAAAATCGCAGGCAGGGGAGCCTGCAGGTTATCGAGGACTTGAAACGCCTTAAAGAGAAGAGCAGGTAACGTGGAAACCACAGCCGCCAGCAACGATACGGGCCCGGGAACGGGCCCGTTTTTTATTTGCGGAAAAGGGTCAGCCCGCAGGTGTCTGGTTGTCCCCTTTGCCGTCTTCGAGCCACCGGGGGGCGTCTTCCTCGCCGGGAATTCTGACCGAATCGAACAGGCAGTTCGCGCGGCCGGGGCAATTGTGGCGGCGGCATGGTTCAACATGGATCGTTACGTCCGCCCCGTGAATTTTTTCGCTGATTTTCTTTTCGATGTGGTCCGTGATGTCGTGCGCCTCCTCGACGGAGAGGTGTTTGCAGACGGTCAGGTGGAAGTCGATGAGTTTTTGCGAACCGGCACGGCGGGTGCGCAGGTTGTGGTAACCGAACAGTTCGTGCTTGTGTTCCTTGATTAGTGTCTCGATCTCGCTGCGCACTGTCTCGGGCAGCTGTTCGTCGAGGATGTCGCGC
>JBFIMV010000305.1:0-3721 GCA_041611575.1 Desulfuromonadales bacterium
CACCCTGGAAGGGCTGCAAGAGCAGCTCTCCGCGCGTTTCCGCATGCTCGACGAGCCACGCGATGTCGCGTTCGTCATCCGCGAGACGGCCCGCAAGTACCAGCATACGATCGCGCAGGTGACGTTCTGGGAACGGCTGCCCTGAACCGGGGTGAAGGACGAATGGAGCAGCTATTGTCTGGCGACCTGCCCGCCTTCGATATTCAGCGTGCCCGCCGCGAAACCCGCGGCTGCGAGCAGCGGATCCACTTCAACAACGCCGGGGCCTCGCTGCCGCCGGTCCCGGTTGCCGACGCCTTCTACGGCTACCTGCGGGAAGAGGAGCTGCAGGGGGGGTACGAAGTGATGGCCCGACGTGCCGACGAGCTGGACAACTTTTACGGCGCGGCTGCACGGCTGCTCAACTGCTCGACCGACGAAATCGCTTTCACCGACAGCGCCACCCGGGCCTGGAACGCCGCCTTCTACGCCTTCAATTTTCAACCCGGAGACCGGGTTCTTGCCGGCAGCGCCGAGTATGGCAGCAACCTGGTGGCCCTGTTGCACCGGGTCAAACACCGGGGGATCGAGGTTGTCTGGGTCCCCGACGACGAGCATGGGCAGGTTGACGTTGCCGCCCTGGAAAATCTGGTCGATCCCCGCGTCAGGCTGATCTGTCTGACCCATATCCCTTCGGGCGGCGGTCTGATCAACCCGGCGGCCGAAGTCGGCAGGATGGCAAAAGCTGCCGGCATCCCCTATCTGCTCGATGCCTGCCAGTCCCTCGGCCAGCTGCCGGTCGATGTCGAGCAGGTCGGCTGCGACCTGCTCTGCGGCACCGGCCGCAAGTTCCTGCGCGGTCCACGCGGCACAGGCCTGCTCTACGTGCGCAAGGCTCTGCTCGAGCAGCTCGAGCCGAACCAGCTCAACCACCACGCCGCCGAGCTGCTGTCCGTCGATCATTACCGGCTGCGCATGGACGCCAAGCGCTTCGAGTGCTGGGAACGCAGCTGCGCCGGCCAGCTCGCCCTCGGCGTCGCCATCGACTATGCGCTTGACTGGGGGCTGGATGCGATCAGGGGACGGGTCAGGCTGGTTGCGGATTCTCTGCGAGAAAAACTGGCTGGCCTCGACGGCGTCACCTTGACTGACCAGGGAGTCGAACGATCCGGGATTGTTACTTTTTTTGCCGGGCAGAAGGCCGCCGATCAGCTACAGCAGCAGCTGGCGCTGAGGAACATCAACACGTCGGTCGTCCCCTTCTCGGCGAACCCGGTCAGCACGCAGTGGCGTCGGCACCCGGCATTGCTGCGTGCCTCGCTGCATTACTATAATACGCTTGATGAAGTCGAGAATTTTGCCCTTCAGCTCGAACGGCTGCTTTGGCAGGGATGAAGTCTTGTCTCCCCGGTTCAACCTCTCCGCCAGGTGTGAAACTTCTCCACCCACGTTAACAACTTTTCCGGAGCATGGGCCTTTTTCCATTCGCCGGCGGTTGCCTTGACCGCCTCCGACATGGTCGGATAGGTGTGGATCGTGCCGAGGATCTTGTTGAGGCCGAGGCCGTGCTTCATGGCGAGGACATACTCGGCGAGCAGGTCGCCGGCGTGGCTGCCGACGATGGTGACGCCGAGCAGCTTGTCGCTGCCGCGTTTGGTCAGCACCTTGACCCAGCCGTGATCCTCGGAGTCGGCGATGGCGCGGTCGAGATCGTCGATGCCGTAGCGGGTGACTTCATAAGCGATGCCCTGCGCTCTGGCCTCGTCTTCGGAGAGACCGACGCGGGCGACCTCGGGGTCGGTGAAGGTCGCCCAGGGGATGACGCGGTAATCGACCTTGAACGACTTGAAGCCGCTGAACAGGGCATTCACCGAGGCGTACCAGGCCATGTGCGAGGCGGTGTGGGTGAACTGGTAGGGGCCGGCCACGTCGCCGACGGCGAAGATATTGGGATAGTTGGTGCGCAGCAGGGGATCGACCGCGACGGTACCGTTTTTGGCGATCTCGACGCCGAGTTCCTCGAGGCCGAAGCCGGTGACTTTGGCCTTGCGGCCGACGGCGACCAGGATGCGGTCGAAGGGGACTTTCACTGTTGTGCCGTCGGCATCGCAGACGAGAACCTTTTCGCCGTTATCTTCGATGACTTCACGGGCCGCGTGGCCGGTGAGGACGCGGATTCCCTCCGCTTCAAAGGCCGCCTTGATGTACTCCGACACTTCCGGGTCCTCGCGTACCATGATGCGGGGCAGCATCTCCACCTGGGTCACTTCGGCGCCGAGCCGGGCGAAGGCCTGGGTCATCTCCGAGCCGATCGGCCCGCCGCCGAGAACGATCAGACGGCCGGGGTTTTCGCGCAGTTCCCAGAGGTTGTCGGAAGTCAGGTAGTCGATTTTGTCGAGACCCTTGATCGGCGGCACGAAGGGTTTGGCTCCGGTGGCGATGATGATGTTGCGCGTTGTCAGCGTCTTGCCGTTGACTTCGACCGTCCAGGGTGAGGTGATTCTGGCCTCACCGGTGAAGCACTCGACGCCGAGTCCGGTGTAGCGCTCAATCGAGTCGTGCGGCTCGACCTTGGCGATCACCTGCTGGACCCGCTCCATGATGTCGGCGAAATCGAAGGTCACTTCACTGCGCTTCAGGCCGAACTCCTGCGCTCGCCGGCTGTAGGCGAGCATCTTTGCCGAGCGGATCAGCGCCTTGCTCGGCACGCAGCCGGTGTTGAGGCAATCGCCGCCCATCCGGTCGCGCTCGATCAGCGCCACCCTGGCCTTGACTGCGGCGGCAATGTAAGCCGAAACCAGGCCGCCCGAGCCGGCACCGATGGCGATGAGGTTGTAATCGAAATTCTTCGGCCGGTCCCAGCCTGCGTAGGCCTTGCTGCGCTTGAGGGCATCGATGATGCGCTTGGCGATCAGGGGAAAGATGCCGAGCAGCACGAAAGAGATGAGGATGCCCGGCGAGAGGATGCCCGCGGCGCTTTCAATCTGGCCGAGCTGGGTGCCGGCGTTGACGTAGACCACGGTGCCGGGGAGCATGCCGACCTGGCTCACGCCGTAGTAGGTCAGCGCGCGCATCGGTGTCAGGCCCATCAGCAGGTTTATGACGAAAAAGGGGAAAATCGGTACCAGCCGCAGGGTGAAGAGGTAGAAGGAGCCTTCGCGCTCCACCCCCTCGTTGATGGCTTTCAGCTTGTCGCCGAACTTTCCCTGCACCCAGTCGCGCAGCAAAAAACGCGAGGCGAGGAAAGCGAGGGTGGCGCCGATGGTGCTGGCGAAGGAGACGGTGACCAGCGCCGTCCAGAAGCCGAGCAGCGCGCCGCCGGCCAGGGTCATCACCGCCGCCCCCGGCAGGGAGAGTGCGGTGACGAGTACGTAGAGGGCGAAGTAGATGGCGATGGTCAGCAGGCGATTGCTCGCGTAGAAGTTGGCGAAGGCCAGCTGTTGCTCTTTGAGGTAGGCGAGGGTGAGAAAGCGTTGCAGGTCAAAGGCGAAAAAGGCGATGACCAAAAGGACGATCATGGCCAACAGCAGGAGTCTGGCAAACTTTGATGACATGAATCGCCTTTCTTATGGTCGACAGGGATATTCGTTGCGGCGAAAGATTCTCGGACCTATAACCCATAAAAAGAAGGTCAACACATTTCAACGCAAAGACGCCATGTACAAAGAAAGACGCGAAGGAAAATGCTCTCATTCGGCGGCTTACTTGCCTTTTTACTTTGCGACTTGCCCTTTTCCTCTGC
>JBFIMV010000306.1:0-3707 GCA_041611575.1 Desulfuromonadales bacterium
GACGCACCGTCACCAAGTACCGTGAGATGCTCGGTCTCGGGTCGTCGACCCAGCGCAAGCGCCTGTTCTGATTAATGATGGTTTTCTGTGATCCAGCGGGTATAATTTACACGACACTGTCTGCACCACAAACATTTACCAGGAGGTTTGAAAACCATGCGGATTAATGTGACCTTCCGTCATATGGAAACCAGTGAGCCGGTACGCAATTACATTGAGGAGAAACTGCCGAAAGTCAAAAAATATATCGATGAGCCTATCGAGGCGCAGGTGGTCTTTTCGGTGGAGAAGAAGATCCGCCACAAAGCCGAAGTGTCTTTGGCCGCCAAAGGGATCACCATCAAGGCGACCGATGAAACCGCTGACATGTACGCGGCGATCGACGGTGTGCTCGACAAGCTTGAACGGCAGCTCAAGCGTTACAAGGACAAGATCAAGCAGCACAAGCCGCTCGGCGGCCGCGAGCGGCAGGTGCAGAAGACCGTTTACGCCGCCCAGAGCATCGATGAGGGCCATCCGGAACCGAGCATCATCAAGACCGATTCCTTTCACGTCAAACCGATGTCGGTCGACGAGGCAGTCATGCAGATGGACCTGCTCGAAAAAGAGTTCCTGGTCTTCACCGATTCGACATCCGAGGAGATCAATGTGGTCTATCGGCGCAAGGACGGTAATTATGGCTTGATTGTCCCCCAGGCCTGAGGCTATCTTTGACGGCAGGCGGGTGACTCCGCCTGCCGTTGTTTTTGCCAACCTGCAACCGTTCGGAAACGACCCAGATGAAGATTTCGGAATTACTTGAACCGGCAGCGATTGTCTCGCAACTGAGAGGGACGGGCAAAAAGGACGTCCTGGGTGAATTGACAGATGCTCTGCTGAAAACCGAGCCGCGGCTGACCCGGGATGAGGTCCTGAAGGTGCTGTTGGAACGCGAACGGCTCGGCAGTACGGGTATCGGTGACGGTGTGGCGATCCCTCACGGCAAGTTGAAGGACATCGACCGCCTGCTGATTTCCTTCGGCCTGAGTCGGGGCGGGGTCGATTTCGACTCCATGGACAGCAAGCCGGCGCACCTGTTCTTCCTCTTGCTGGCGCCGGAAGAGTCGGTCGGCGTCCACCTCAAGACCCTGGCCCGCATTTCCAAGCTGCTGAAAAGTACGGCGGTGCGCGAACGTTTGCAGACGGCGGTTGACAGCGAAGAAATCCACCGCATCATCTCCGAAGAAGAAGAGCACCTATAACGGTGGAAATCCATGCCCAGGCTGAGTATTGAAGAACTGCTTTCCGAAAAAGAAGCCGGGCTCGACCTGGAACTTCTGGCCGGCAAACGAGGGCTGGGCCGCTGCGTGCAGGTGCCGCGGATTCAGAAACCCGGCCTGGCGTTGGCCGGCTACACCAAGAACCTCCACCCTGACCGTATCCAGGTGCTTGGTGCCACGGAACTGAGTTATATCGAAGAGCTCTACCAGGAAGACCCTGCCAAGACCGATTGC
This sequence comes from Desulfuromonadales bacterium, assembly GCA_041611575.1. Lineage (GTDB taxonomy): Bacteria > Desulfobacterota > Desulfuromonadia > Desulfuromonadales > BM103 > JBFIMV01. Next base: position 1,494 of record JBFIMV010000306.1, read on the forward strand.
CATGTCTCGGAGCTCTGCTCTCTGGACATCTGCTGTTTCATCATCACCAAGAACCTGGAAGCGCCGCCGAACCTCCTGCGTGAGGTTGAGAAACACGACATCCCCCTGTTGCGCAGTCATCACCAGAGTTCGACGTTCATTTCACTGCTGACCCAGTATCTCGAAGAGCGGCTTCTCCCGCAGACCAGTGTGCACGGTGTGCTGGTTGACGTCCTCGGCGTCGGTGTCCTGCTGTTCGGCAAAAGCGGTATCGGCAAGAGTGAATGCGCTCTCGACCTGGTCTTGCGTGGTCATCGCCTGGTGGCCGACGACGTCGTCAAGGTGCGACTTAAGCTCCCCGCCGTGCTCTTCGGTGAAGGAAGCGATCTGCTGCATTACCACATGGAGATCCGTGGACTCGGCATCATCAACATCAAGCACCTCTTCGGCGTGGCGGCGATCCGCGAGCGTAAAAAGATCGACCTGGTGATCGAGCTCGTGGAATGGCAGGATGGTGATGAATACGACCGGCTGGGCCTTGAAGAGCGCACCTACGAACTGCTCGGTGTGCATCTGCCGCTGCAGGTCATTCCGGTGCGGCAGGGACGCAATATAACGACGATCGTCGAAGTGGCGGCCCGCAACCAGCTGCTCAAGGAAATGGGGTATCACAGCGCCGTGGAGTTCGAACAGCGCCTTGAACAGCGCATGGCCGAGACCGCAAGGCTTCACGCCCACACGATCATCGGGGACAATCTCGAATGAAACGCCGCCTGGTCATCATCACCGGCCTTTCCGGTTCAGGCAAGAGCACCGGTGCCAGGGCCCTCGAGGATGCCGGCTTCTTCGTCATCGACAACCTGCCCTTGGTGATGCTGCCGAATTTCCTGGAACTGACCGGCCTCGGCTATGAAAAAGTGGCTGCCGTCATCGATGCCCGCAGTTCCGAATTTCTCGGGGATTGTCACGAAGTGCTGAACACGGTCAGAACGGCCGGGCATCAGGTCGACATCCTGTATTTCGAAGCGACCGACCAGAGCCTGGTGAAACGTTTCTCCGAGACGCGCCGTCGACATCCGCTGTTTCGCAAGGCGGGAATCGTCGCCGCGATTACGCGCGAACGTGAAGTCATGGCCGAGTTGCGCCGCCTGGCGACGGTCATCCTCGATTCCTCGGAAACCACGGTCCACCAGCTGCGGCAGCGGGTCCTGGCCGCCGTCCTCGGCGACGATGTCAACGACGAGGGCCGCATGCTGCTGCAGGTGCAATCCTTCGGTTTTCGCAACGGCCTGCCGCTGGCCGCCGACCTGGTGTTCGATGTGCGTTTTCTGGACAATCCGCATTTTATCGAAGAGCTGCGCCCGAAAACCGGCCTCAATGCGGACGTCAGCAATTTCGTGCTGAGCCAGTCCGATTACCAGGTCTTCCTCGACAAACTCAAGAACCTGCTGTTTTTTCTCCTGCCGCGCTACCGCCAGGAGGGGAAGACCAGTTTGACGATAGGCATCGGTTGTACCGCAGGGCGGCACCGCAGCGTTGCGGTTGCCGAAGACCTCGGCCCCCATCTGCTCGGCGCCGGTTGCGCCGTTCAGGTTCACCACAGGGACATAGACAAGGAATAACTGCTATGATCGGTCTGGTGATTGCGACTCACGGCAACCTCGGCAAAGAACTTCTGGCTGCGGCGCAGATGATCATCGGACCTGTGGTCAATGCGACTGCGGTCAGCATTTTGCACGAGAGCGGCATGGAAGAGATCCGTGATGCGATCAGCGCTGCGATTGCCGAAGTCGGCAAGGACGGCAACGGCGTGATCATTGCCACCGACATGTTCGGCGGAACGCCAGCCAATGTGAGCATGACGTTCCTTGAGAGCCAGTCCGTGGAAGTCATGACCGGAACAAACCTGCCGATGGTCCTCAAGTTCTTCAACAGCCAGGAGAACCTCAGCCTTGGCGAACTGGCAGAAATTCTCAAGTCTTACGGTCAGCAGAGTATCGCGCTGGCAAGCGAATATCTAAAGCGTTAGCGGGAGTACCGCATGAGTATTGTGCTGGCACGTATAGACAGCAGGCTGGTGCATGGCCAGGTTCTCGAAGCCTGGGTCCCATATGTGAACGCCGATTGTATTGTCGTCGCCAATGATGAGGTTGCGTGCACTGCCTTCCACCGCATGGTCATGCAGGCTGCCGTGCCCAGTTCGATCAAGCTTATTATCAGCACCCTTGAGGAGAC
>JBFIMV010000307.1:0-3694 GCA_041611575.1 Desulfuromonadales bacterium
CGCGATGGTCCTCGCTGGTCCAGGTGGAGGGATTGCAGACCCCTTCGAGGCCGGCGGGGACATGGTTGACCATCTGCTCCATGGCCTTCTTGATGTTCGGCCCGGTGATGGCGCCCATCTTGTCGGCGGCGGCGATGGCGTCCTTCATGTAGAAAGTCGAGCAGACACCGCGCATGTAGTGCAGGTTGCGGTAGGTTGTCCCGGCAGGGTCAGACATCTTGGAGATGGCGCGAACCAGCTTCATGCCGGGGACGTCGTCCTTCCAGGAGGGGGCGCCGAGGGGGACGGCCACGCCGTCACCGGACTCCTTGGCGGCCAGGATCGAGTTCTCGTCCCAACCCCAGACGTTGGCCAGGAACTGGGGCTTGGCGCCGACCGTCTCGCAGGAGTTCAGCAGGGAGATGTTCGAGCCGGCGGTGTTGCCCATGTAGGCGTAGTTGGCGCCGGAGTCCTTGAGAGTCAGGCACTGGGCCTTGGCGTCGCCGGGCTTGAGATCGTAAACGATCGGGTTGAGGACTTCAAAGCCGAGCTCGGCAGCGTATTCGGCGCAGGCGTCCTTGGGAGCGTTGGGATAGGGATGGTTGGCGCCCATGTGGATGAACTTCGGCTTGCCCTTGCCGCCCTTGGCCTTCCAGTCGTCAGCAGCCCACTGCACCAGGCCGCGGCAGGTGTCGGAGTAGGAAGCGCCGTAGAAGAAGTTGTAGGGGGCCGGGGCCTTGGTCTTCGGCGACTTGCCGGTCGGGTCGGTCAGGTGACCGGAGTAGGAGGCCGAGAAGTAGGGGATCTCATCGGCAGCAACGAACTGCACGAGCGCCTCGGTATCGGCGGTGCCCCATCCCTGGATCGCCACCGGCTTGAGGCCGGAGACCCAGTTCTTGTAGGTGGCGATGGCCTGCGGTGCCTTGTACGAGTAGTCGACCGTCTCGTACTTGAGCATCTTGCCGTTGACGCCGCCGTTGGCGTTGATGTAGTTCATCGCGTCGGCGACACCGTTGCCGTACGGAATACCGACATCCGAGGTCGGCCCGGTGTAGCAGGCCAGGTGACCAATCGGGATGGTGTCCGCGGCGGTTGCCAGGGTTGAGAAACCAAAGATAGCCAGGACTGCGGTTCCACAGAGCAGCATTTTGCGCATGACGTGTTCCTCCTTCTGATCGTTGATGGTGCTTGTCAGGCCGTTGGGGGGATATCCCCCGTTAACAACACGCAACCCCGGACACGATTGTCCGGGGTAGTTCCCTGTTTCAGTATGAGAACGGGTAAAGCTTCCAGTAGTTCTTGATCATCCGCCAGCGATGGGCCAGGCCATCCGGTTCGAAAATCAGGAACAGGATGATCGCCAGACCGATCGCCATCTCCTTGATATAGGCGAGCGCCAGGGTCAGCTGAGTGCTCTGGCTGCCAAACTGGTGTACGCCGAACTCCATCACTTCCGGCAACAGGACCATGAAGATGGTGCCGAACATGCTTCCCATCACCGACCCCAGCCCGCCGATGATCACCATGCCGATGAACTGGATCGAGACCAACAGGGTGAATCCTTCGGCAGAGACGAAGCCGAGGTAGTGCCCGAAAAGGGCCCCGCCGATACCGGCGTAGAAAGAGGAGATGCCGAATGAGAGGATGCGGTACTTGGTCAGGTTGATGCCCATGATCTCGGCGGACAGGTAATGGTCGCGCACCGCGACGAAGGCGCGGCCGTCACGGCTGCGCATCAGGTTGGCGCCGGCCACGTACAGCACGACCACGTAGAACAGGACCACGTAGAAGAACGACTTGTCGGTGTTCATGACGTAGCCGAAGACGCTGAACGGGGCGGCCATGGCGCCGGCCGAGCCGCCGGTAAACCATTCGGCCCGGGCGAAGAAGTCTTCGAGGATGTACTGCGAAGCCAGGGTGGCGATCGCCAGGTAGAGGCCCTTGATGCGCCCGGCCGGGATGCCGACCAGCAGGCCGACCGCCATGGTCATGAGCCCGGCGAGCGGGATGGTGAAGAAGACCGGGATGCCGGTTGTGCTGTTGAGCCAGGCCGAGGAGAAGGCGCCGAGACCGAAGAAGGCGGCGTGGCCGAGGGAGATCTGGCCGGTGAAACCGACGACGATGTTCAGCCCCAGGGCGGCGATGCCGTAATAACCGATCTGAATCAGCAGGTTGAGGTAGTAGGGATTGAGAAAGTACGGCGCAATCAGCAGCAGCACGACCGAACCGACGGCGACACGGCGCGCCAGCGGCGTCGGGAAGATGGTCATGTCCGCCTGGTAGGTGGTGCGGAATTCACCGCAGCGCATGCGGGAGTGAGCAGAAGCCATCGATCAGATCCTCTCGATATCTTTGGTACCGAACAGGCCGTAGGGCTTGATCATCAGGATGATCACCAGGGCGTAGAAGGGGGCGATGTTGTACATGTTGCCGAAGAACAGCCACTGGCTGTCGATGAACTCGGCGACGTTCTCGAGGACGCCGATGATCAGGCCGCCGACGATCGAGCCGATGATCGAGTCGAGCCCGCCGAGGATGACCACCGGGAAGACCTTGATGCCGATGAAGGACAGCGCCGAGGAGACGCCGTTGACCATGCCGATGACGACCCCGGCCAGGGCCGAGACGACGGCGGAGATCGCCCAGGATGCGGCGAAGACGTGCTTGACCGAGATCCCCAGGCTCTGGGCGATCTGCTGGTTGAAGGCCGTGGCGCGCATCGCCAGGCCCATGCGGGAGTATTTGAAGAAGATGTAGAAGCCGACCATGATGACCACCGATACCACCATGCTCATGATGTAGGCCGACTCGATATGCAGGCCGCCGATTTTCACCGACTGGGTCTCGAAAACCGTCGGGAAGGCCTTGGTGTAGCCGCCGAAGATCCATGCGACCAGGGCCTGGAAGAACATCGATAGACCGATGGTGACCATGATCACCGAGATGATCGGTTCGCCGATCATCGGCCTCAAGACCACCACCTGCAGCATGATGCCGAAGATCAGCATGAAGACCAGCGTAATCGGGAAACCCAGGTAGAAGGGGAGTTCGAACTTGACCAGCAGGGCCCAGCAGGTCCAGGCGCCGATCAGCAGGAACTCTCCCTGGGCGAAGTTGACGACCCGGGTCGACTTGTAGATCAGGACGAAGCACATCGCCACGACCCCGTAGAGGGTGCCGACGATCAGGCCGTTGACGATCAACTGGGTAAGCAGCTCGAATTTCATAGCATATCCTCTTCAGTGCACCTGGCTGTTCGCTTCAGATTGAACGCTCATTCCCTTCAGGCATCAGGCAGCCGGGCCACCCAGGTCGACGACGCGCACGTCGGTCTGCACCCGTGACTTGTTGCCGTCCTGGAAAGTGATCACCGTGTCGATGTGTACCATGTCGCGGTCGCCGTAAATCGCATCGATGATCTCGGCATACTTCTCCTTGATCACTCCGCGACGGACCTTGCGGGTCCGGGTGAGCTCTCCGTCGTCGGCGTCCAGTTGCTTGTGGAGCACCAGGAAGCGCTTGATCTGGGAACCCGCCAGTTGCGGGTCCTTGCTCAGATCCTGGTTCACCTGTTCGATATGCCGCGTGATCGTGCGAATGACGTCGGGATTGGCCGCCAGCTCCTGATAGCTCGCGTAAGCGACGTTGTTGCGTTCCGCCCAGCTGCCGACCGCCGCCAGGTCGATGTTGATGAAGGCGGCGCAGTAGTCGCGCC
>JBFIMV010000308.1:0-3691 GCA_041611575.1 Desulfuromonadales bacterium
GGGGCTCGGCGATGGTCTTGCCCTCGCTGATGCTCTTTTTGACGTTATAGATGGCGGTTTCAACGGTCTTGTTGCCGGCGGTCTTGGCAACGATGTCCAGGCCGTCGAGAATCGGCACCCCGCTCGAGATCATGGTGCCGAGGGTGCGGGTGAACTTGGCCACGGCCACCTTGCGGATCAGGATCCCCATGATCGGCAGTCGCAGGAAGAGCATGTCCATCTGCAAACGCCCAGGCGGCGTCTTGTAATAGCGCTTGAGGAGCCAGACGATGGCAAAAGCTCCACCGATGATTACCAGGATGTAACTCTGGATGAAGTTACTGAGGTTGATGACAACCTGGGTCGGCATCGGCAGTTCGCCGCCGAAATCGGCGAACATCTTCTCGAAGGACGGGATGACGAACACCAGGATGACGGCGATGACCACGACGGCAATACCGACGATGGTTGTCGGATAGGTCATAGCGCTCTTGACCTTTTTCTTCAGCTTGAGTGCCTTTTCGATATAAGCCGCAAGGCGGTTGAGGATGGTGTCGAGGATGCCACCGATCTCGCCGGCGGCGACCAGGTTGACGTAGAGGTCGTCAAAAGCCTTGGGATGTTTCTTCAGAGCGTCGGCGAAGGTCGAGCCGGACTCGACGTCCTCCTTCACCTGGGTCAGGATCCGCTTGAAGGTCTTGTTGTCCTGCTGCTTGCTGAGGATGTCGAGGCACTGCACCAGCGGCAGGCCGGCGTCGATCATGGTGGCGAACTGGCGGGTGAAGACGACCAGGTCCTTGGTGGTGACCTTCGGTTCGAAGCCGGGGATCTTGATCTCGATATCAAGGCCCTTGCCGCGCTCCTTGATATTCCCCGGGGAAATCCCCTGCCGACGAAGTTGGGCCTGGACCGCCTCGCTGTTCGGGGCTTCCATCTCTCCCTTCATGCTCTGACCGGACTTGGTGGTACCTTCCCAGGCGAACTTTGCCATGATCAACCTCGCAGGTTATGGAACGTTTCAGTCGTGCGATTCATCATCAGGGACAACATATTAACAATGGGCCTAGAACCAGAAAGAAGGTCAACACATTTATCGCAAAGACGCCAAGGACAAAGAAAGGCGCAATGAAAAACGTTTCCTATTGTTGAGTTACTTAATGCTTATTCTTTGCGTCCTGTCCTTATATCTCTGCGTCTTTGCGTTGAAATAGATTCAAGCCCCTGTTTGTTTACAGAACCTTTATAAAACCTAGGACAACCCCCTGCGGGGATAGCCCCTAACGGCGTGCGCCGCCGGTGGTGATGCCCCGCTTCAGCGCTGAGTTCGGGTTGGCGATCATCTCCTTGAACTCTTCGATGTCGGGCGAGCGCGACATGGCGTCGTCCATCGACACGATCTTCTTGTGGTACAGGGAGAAGAGGCTCTGGTTCATGGTCTGCATGCCGTACTTCTCCTGCCCCATCTGCATCTGCGAATAGAGCTGGTGAATCTTGTCGTCGCGGATCAGGGCGCGGATGGCGGTGTTCGGCACCATGACCTCCAGCGCGAGGATCCGCCCCTTGCCGTCCAGCCGTGGCATCAGGGTCTGGGAGAGCACCCCTTCGAGCACGAAGGAGAGCTGGGTGCGCACCTGCTGCTGCTGATGGGTCGGGAAGACGTCGACGATACGGTTGATGGTCTGCACCGCGCCGTTGGTATGCAGGGTGGCGAAGCAGAGGTGACCGGTCTCGGCGATGGTCAGGGCCGCTTCGATCGTCTCATGGTCACGCAATTCGCCGAGCAGGACGACGTCCGGGTCCTGGCGCAGGATGTACTTGAGGGCGTTCTTGAAGGAATGGGTGTCGGAGCCGACCTCGCGCTGGTTGACGACGCAGCGCTTGTGCGGGTGCAGGTACTCGATCGGGTCCTCGATGGTGATGATGTGGTCCTGGCGCTCGGCGTTGATGGCGTCGATGATCGAGGCCAGGGTGGTCGACTTGCCCGAGCCGGTCGGGCCGGTCACCAGGACCAGGCCGTTGGACTTGCGCGAGATCTCCTTGATCACCGGCGGCAGGCCGAGTTCATCAAAGGAAAGGAACTTGTAGGGGATCAGGCGGAAGACGCCGCCGAGGGCGCCGCGCTGCATGAAGATGTTGCCGCGGAAACGCGCCAGACCCTTGACGCCGAACGAGAAGTCGAGCTCGTTGATCTCCTCGAACTTGCGTTTCTGCGCCTCGGTGAGGATGCTGTAGCAGATCATCTTGGTGTCCGCCGGCAGCAGGGGACTCATCTTCATCGGCGTCATCTTGCCGTTGATGCGAATCTGCGGCGGAGTGCCGGTAGTGATGTGCAGGTCCGAGGCGCCGTTCTCCACCATCGTCTTGAGCATCTGCTGAATCGAAAATTCGGACATAAGGCCCCTTGGTATTGATGTGGGTAAAACACGTTGCGCGGTTCTTGATCCGGGACTGGACTGGTGCCCGGAGACCGGAAAGTTATTACAAGCTCCCAGTCCCCGATTCCCGCCCCCCGCCTCTAATCATCGGCGACGGTACAGCGGCAGACTTCCTCGAAGGAGGTGATCTGCTCGGCCAGCTTGGTCAGCGCGGCCTGGCGCATCGTCTTGACGCCGAGACGCATCGATTCGCGCTTGATCTCGGCAGTATTGGCGCCGGCCAGGATCAGCTCGCGCAGCTCCTCGAACATCGGCATGACCTGGTAGTAGCCGACACGCCCCTTGTAGCCGGTGTCGTTGCAGGTCGCGCAGCCTTCGCCCTTGTAACAGACCAGCGTGTCGACCTGGTCTTCCGGTACGCCGGCCTGGAGCAGCGCCGTGCGGGGGATATCGTCCGGCACCTTGCATTCCTGGCAGATGCGGCGGCCGAGGCGCTGGGCGGTTATCAGGTTGACCGCCGAGGCGACCAGGAACGGCTCGATGCCCATGTTGAGCAGGCGGTTGACCGTCGCCGGGGCATCGTTGGTGTGCAGGGTCGAGAGGACCAGGTGGCCGGTGAGCGCCGCCTTGACGCCGATCTCGGCGGTCTCGAAGTCGCGGATCTCGCCGATCATGATGATGTCCGGGTCCTGGCGCAGGAAGGCGCGCAGGGCCGAGGCGAAGTTGAGGCCGATCTCCTCGTGCATCTGCACCTGGTTGATGCCGGCGAAGTTGAACTCCACCGGGTCTTCGGCGGTGGAGATATTCTCGGTGACCTTGTTCAATTCCGCCAGGGCCGAGTAAAGTGAGACGGTCTTGCCTGAGCCGGTCGGGCCGGTGACCAGCACCATGCCGAAAGGCTTGTGGATCTGCTCCTTGAACCACTTCAGCGAGGTCTCCTCGTAGCCGAGCTTGGTCATGTCGAGCTGCAGGTTCGACTTGTCGAGCAGTCGCAGGCAGATCTTCTCGCCGAACAGGGTTGGCAGGCAGTTGACGCGGTAGTCCATGTCCTTGCCGCCGGGGAGTTTGATCTTGATGCGGCCGTCCTGCGGCAGGCGGCGTTCGGAGATGTCCATCTCCGACATGATCTTGATGCGCGAGGTCAGGGCGTTCTTCAGCTTCAATGGCGGCTTCATGACCTCGTGCAGCACGCCGTCGATGCGGTAACGCACCCGGAAAGACTTCTCGTAGGGCTCGACGTGGATATCCGAGGCCTTGCGCTTGATGGCATCGGTGAGGATCAGGTTGACCAGCTTGACAACCGGCGCATCCTCGCTCGCCTTTTCCAGGTCGTGGAC
>JBFIMV010000309.1:0-3690 GCA_041611575.1 Desulfuromonadales bacterium
ATCATCGGCGCGACCACCCCCATGGTGGCGGCGACGGTCATGGCGGCGAGCATCGCCAGGCCGACCACCAGTCCGAGGTAGGGGTTGTGATGCCAGAAGAACGCCACCAGGCCGACCACCAGGCCGCAGACAGAACCCATGATGATGCCAACGCGCAGTTCCTTGAGAAAGACCTGCCGGATGGTCGACATGTCGATCTTGCCGGTGGCGAAGCCGCGTACGACGATGGTCGCCGACTGGCCGCCGACGTTGCCGCCCATCCCGGTGATGACCGGGATGAAGGAGATCAGGGCGATCACTTCCTTGATCGTCACCTGGAAGGACCACATCAGGGTTCCGGTGATGACGCCGCCGAACAGGTTGGTGATCAGCCACGGCAGGCGCAGGCGGGCGATCTTGAACGACTTGAAGCCGTAGAGGTGCTCGTCCTCGCTGGCGCCGGCCATCTTGTAGATGTCTTCGGTCGCTTCCTGGCGCAGGACGTCGATGATGTCGTCGACGGTGATCAGACCCATCAGGCGGTTGTTCTCGTCGACAACCGGCACGGCGAGGATGTTGTATTTTTCGACCAGCCGGGCGACCTCCTCCTGGTCCATGTCGGTGCGGACGCTGATGACATCCTTGATCATGATGTCACCGAGCCGTGCCGAGGCGGGGACGGTCAGCAGCTGCCGGAGGGAGAGGACCCCGACCAGCTGCTCGTGCTGATTGGTGACGTAGAGGTAAAAGACCATCTCCACGTCGCCGGCCTGCTGCAGCGCCTCGATGGCCTGTTGGACCTTGACGTCTTCGTCGAGGGCGAAGATCTCCGTCGACATGATGCCGCCGGCGCTGTCCTCGTCGTACTGCAGCAGCTGCTCGATCTCATCGGAATCCTCGTCCTGCATGATGTTGAGGATCGCTTCGGCCAGTTCCTCCGGCATGTAGCCGATGATATCGGCGGCGTCATCCGAGGGCATTTCCTGAAGCACCTCGGTAATCGTCTCCTTGTCGAGGTGCTCGAGCAGCTGGGCGCCGGTGGCGTGATCGAGCTCTGCAAGAACGTAGGCGCTTTTCTCCGGATCCTCGATCAGGTTGAACAGCAGCCGCTGTTCCTTCAGGTCGAGGTAACGAAACAGGTGGGCGATGTCGGCGGGGTGTGACTTGACGAGCAGTTTCGCCAAGTTCGGGAAGGCCCCGCGTCGGATCAGCCGCCTCGTCGCATCAAGCAGTAGCTGTTGTTTCTGATCCATAGCAGGGCCCCGTGGTTGAAATGTGCGCAGTCTAGCACGGATTGCTGAATTGTTGAATCGTTGAATTGTGCTACGCACGTTGAACTGTTGAACTGTTTCAACGCCTCAACGCCTCAATGTCTCAACAATTCAACGCCTCAACAATTCAACGATTCAACAGCACCATCGGTGCCAATCAACACGCGCAGCGCAATCAACGCTTCAATTGACTTTCAGGAAACGGCGGGACTAGACTGAGTAATTGAGAACTGGCAGCAGAGGCTGTCAAAAAAAGGACGTCTTCTTGAATATCGATCTGAACAGCGCCGTTTTCGGCATCCTGTGTTTTGCCTTTTTCAGCAACATCCCCCTGGGCTATCTGCGCATGGGATCGCCGCGCTTTTCGGTGCGCTGGTTCGTTTTCATCCACCTCTCGATCCCCTTCATCGCCGGCCTGCGCCTGGCCAACGACATCAGCTGGCAGGCCATCCCGTTCACCATCGCCACGGCGGTCGCCGGGCAGATGATCGGCAGCCGCATCTACCGTCAGCGGAGACAGCCTTGAAAAAGCCCCGGCGGCCCCGCATGAAACAGGCGGCCCGCGCCGGCGACCTGGTCGACCAGCTCCTGAAGGGACTGGGCATCGACGAGCGCGTCCAGCAATACCGCGCCCTGGTCATATGGGATGAAGTTGTCGGCCCGCAGATCGCCGCCCGTACCAAGCCGGTGCGTATCCGCGACGGCGTCCTCGAGGTGAATGTCGATCAGCCGACCTGGATGCAGCAGCTGCAGCTGATGAAACCGAAGATCCTCACCCGGCTCAATGCCGAACTCGGCGAGGCCCCGATCCGGGAGATCTTCCTCAAGCGCGGGAAGGTCAATGTGCGCGTCGACCAGCCGGCGGAACCGCCGCCGGCATGGCGCATGGTGCAGCTGGATGACGGCGAAAAGCAACAGGTAGCGGCGCTGCTGACGGCGATCGAGGATCAGGAGCTGCGCACAGAGATGGAGAGGTTCCTGCACAAACAGCTGCGGCTGCTGAAGGCGGAGACCAGGGACTAGGACTCAGGACTCAGGACTGATGAAGAGCCGTCCTCTAAGCCGTACCAGGTCGCAGCTTCGGACGACAGCTCCTTCGAGGCAGTATAAAGTACCATGGGCGGCTCGACGATGAGTCCCGGTCGACCTCTTTTAAACCCTTCCACCAACACCAGTCGCGCTTCTTCACCGACCCCGTGGTGCACCAGCCGCAGGCGCTTTGGCTCCAGCTGACAAGCCTGCATCCGGGCCAGAAGTTCAACCAGCCTCTCCGGAAGAAAAATCAGGCAGCATCGGCCGCCGTCTTTCAGCAGATAACGCGCCGCCTGGAGAAAATCCTCGAGACCTCCGGCCAATTCGTGACGGGCGGCAGCGCGCTCCCCATGCGTTGAAATCCGCCCCTTCCCCGGCACCCGGAATGGCGGGTTGGCCAGCACCAGGTCGGCTTCCTGGCCCGGGCAATGTCTCTTTATCTGGCGTAAATCCTCTTCAAGAATCACCACCCTGTCGTTCATGCCGTTCAGCGCGACACTGCGCCGGGCGCGTTCGGCCATCTGCGGCTGGCGCTCGATGCCGACGACCCGGCCTGCCGACGACCTGTCTGCCGCCAGCAGGGGGATCACGCCGTTGCCGCAACCAAGATCGTAAATCACGCCGGCGCCCTCAAATCCGCTGAAACCACACAGCAGAAAAGGGTCCAGGGAAAAACGAAACCCCTTCTTCGGCTGTATCAGGCGAAGGTTGGTCAGACCGAGAGGATCAATGGTTTCATCGGTGCGGTGCATGGGAACCTGTTTAATCGTTGAACTGTTGAATTGGGCTGCGCCCGTTGAAGCGTTGAACGGTTGAAGCGTTGAAGCGTTTTCACTTGTTTATTCTTGACAGTTGCGACTTGCGCAAAGAATTTATTTTGTTCGATAATTTTGCGATGTGATTTCTCAGGTTATCTGAATCCTCGTCTGGAGCAATACCGAGATCATTCGCGAGAGTAACCTGACAGGCCAGCTCCATGAGCGAACCTTAGGCCATTTGTGAGAAGTGCGCCTGATCTTTAAAGCTTGTCCTGCCGCTTCCTTCTGCCAGGTTCGAAGCAACCGAGATTGCGGCCCTGTTGACCTGACTGATTAATCCGAACTTCTCATCGACAGGAAAGCTTTTTGTGAGTCCGTAAACATTTTTAACCAGTTGCCGTGCGTCTTGCCAGACACCAAGCTTTTCAAAAGGAAACCGATATCTTTCCATCCCAACCCCCTCCATCATCAACAATTCAACAATTCAACAATTCAACAGCCTTTAGAGCTGAATACCGTAACGGCTGCGCAGGTGATCGCGCAGAGCCTGAAGCTGTGGCCTGAACACCGGGTGATCGAGCCTGGCAAACGCCCGGTAATGCCCCAGAGCAGTCTTTAAATCGTGCCGTTTTTCCGCCAGATAGCCCAAA
>JBFIMV010000310.1:0-3679 GCA_041611575.1 Desulfuromonadales bacterium
ATGCCGACCTGGCCGAGGGCCCGGGCAACACGTTGCTCCACGGCGGCCGGGGGCAGCCCCATGTTGAGCGGACCGAATGCAACGTCCTCCGCCACGGTGGCGGCGAACAGCTGATCGTTGGGATCCTGGAAAACGATGCCGACCCGGCTCAAGACCTCTTTGCGGCCGACCTTCTCCAGCGGCCGGCCTTCAAGAAGGATCCGCCCCCTGGCCGGGCGCAGCAGACCGTTGAGATGCTTGATCATGGTCGTCTTGCCGCTGCCGTTGGAGCCGAGCACCGCCAGAAATTCGCCTCGGGCGATCTCCAGGTCGATGCCGCACAACGCCACCGTGCCGTCCATGTAGGTATAGTGCAGGTTTTCGAGTTTGAGCACAGAGTCCTCAGTTTTTCCGGCAGTTGCCGTGCCGTCCGGCGACAAAGAGCTTGTGCCAGCCGTAACCGATAATGAAGCCGCCGACGGTTCCGGCCAGGGCAAACAGGAAGAGCAGGAGATCGCCCTGATCGGTGTTGATGTAGGGATCCCGTGCCTCCCGGCCTTGCTCCCGGGCGAACTTTTCCACCACGGTCTCGTCGACGCCAGACCATCTGGCCGGTTTGTCGACCGCACCGAGCGGCGCGACGGACAACAGGACCAGCGTGATCAACATCAGCAGGCAGCGCTTCATGCGGCCGCCTCCCGGACGACTTTGAGACGGCGCAGGAGGTCAGGCCGGTGCCGTTCGACGTAGACCAGGATGCCGCCGACCACCGCCCCCTCGAGGATCGCCAGCGGCACCTGGGTCGGCATGAACGCCAGGTAGATCTGCCCGAGGACCGCGCCGACCGGCTGGCTGCCATGCAGCGCGAGGGCCAGTTCGAGGGAGGTGCCGAAATAGGTCGCGAGATCGGCCGCCGCGCCGGCCAGGAAGCCCGACCAGAAGAGATTCATGTGCAGCAGGCGTCCCAGCTTGAAAGCTGCCAATCCGGCGAAGGAGCCGAGCACACCCATGGAGACGGTGTTGCCGCCGAGGGTCGTCAGGCCGCCGTGGGCCAGCAGCAGCGCCTGCAACAGCAGGGAGAGGAAGGCGACCACAACGCTCGCCGGCCCGCCAAGCAGGATGGCGCTCAGGCCGGTCCCGGCGGGATGCGAGGTGCAACCGGCCACCGGCACCGGGATCGGGAAGCAGCTGAAGACGAAGACCGCTGCGCCGAAGACCCCGACCAGCGGGATGTAGTTGTCATCCTCGGCCCTGCGGCGCGTCATCACGATCACTCCCCAGACGACGAACGGCGTCGCCACGGCAAACCAGAGACCGGCCCAGGCCGGCGGCAGGATGCCCTCGGCGATATGCATGGCCGCTGCCGGGGTGGCAAGCCCCAGTACGCCAAGGAGAAGCAACAGGCCAAAGCGCGGCATCACGAAGCTCCGGCCTCCCCGGCGAGGATCATCAGGGCGTTGAAAATCGCGGCGGCGATGGCCGATCCGCCCTTGCGCCCCCGGCAGGTGATAAACGGCAGACCGGAAACCAGCAGGGCCTCCTTCGACTCCTCGGCACCGACGAAGCCGACCGGCACGCCGACCACCAGCGACGGCCTGACAAGCCCTGCATCGGCCAGACGCAGCAATTCGAACAGGGCGGTCGGTGCATTGCCGACCAGAAAGATACCGCAACCCGACGCGACCCCCTTGCGGGTGGCGACGATCGAGCGGGTGATCCCGAGACGACCGGCGTCGGCGGCGACATCCGGATCGGCGACATGACAGGACAGGGCGCTGCCGAAACGTGCCAGGCGCGGCTTGCTGATTCCGGCGATCACCATGTTGGTGTCGCACAAAACACTATCTCCGGCCCGCAACGCGGAGGTGGCGGCATCGATCACACCGGGAGAGAAACACATGCTGCGGGCAAAATCGAAATCGGCCGTGGTATGGATCACCCGCCGGACCACGGGCCACTCATGCCGATCGTAGCCGTGCGCCCCGACCTCCCGGTCGATGATCGCAAAACTGGTGCGCTCGATCTCCTGCGGGTCGCGAATTTCCGTTTGCCCGGTCATGTCTGCCTCCTGTCCTCAGTCGGTCCAGCCGACACGCTGCCGCGCGGCTTCAACCCGCTCGCAGACGATCTCCGCCAGCTTCGGGTGCACGCCCAGGGGGTCTCCCAGGATCATCTCCAGCCCCGGGTAGCGAACCGCGGCGTCCTCCATCTCGGCCGGCAGGTCTTCGAGGACATGTGCCCCGGCGAACAGGAAGTAGGGGACGAGCACGATCCGGTTCGCCCCCCGGGCGACGCAGGCGTCGATCCCCGCTTGGATATTCGGGGCATGCTGTTCACGGAAAGCGACCTCGACGATCTCCCAGCCCTGACTCTTTTCGACCATGGCAGCGATCTCCCGCAGGGCGTCGTTGGCGACGGCGACCCGGGAGCCGTGCCCCATCAGCAATACGGCTGTCTTCATGATTGACTCCTTTACGCGTTGCAATGAAAAACCCCCGGCCGGACGGTCGGGGGCAGGACGCAGCATGCCCGCCGACCCCCTTTGCCATCGGCGGTCAGTCTCTACGGTGTTCAAGCAGGCTTTCTGGCTCGGGGATCATCCGTCCCCCTCCCCTTCCCGGGCGGCTTGGTGACCGTCCAGTGGGCTCACGAGGGTTCCGTCCCCCCACACAGCGGCGGGTCCGCGGGAGAATCGCACTCCCTTTCCTGCGCTTGAAACCGTTGTTATTCCCAGTTTTTACCAACTAAGCAAGGACCATCTCACCACCAAGGCACCAAGAACAAATATTGATGTATAAACCCCGCATAGCTCGGCAGATCTTTTGTTTCCGATCTACTCTTCTGCTGTTTATCTTCGTGCCTTGGTGACTTGGTGGTTAATTCTTTGTATTGGTTGTAAAAACCGATGTTCTTACGGGTGAAAAACCGGCCTCTCCAGACATCAGATCTTATCTCCCCGCAGATCCCCTTTGAACAAAGTCCCGGCGCCACGCGAGGCGCAGAAATCGCCGCACATGGTGCAGGTGTTCTCGTCTTCGGGCACACGGCTGGCGCGGATCGCCCGCGCATCGTCCGGGAACAGGGCCAGCTCGAACTGCTTCTGCCAGTCGAGGTCGCGGCGCGCCTTGCTCATCTGCCGGTCCCGCTCGCGCGCCTTTTCCGGGTACTTGTTCATGTCACCGACGTAGGCTGCGACCTTGGCCGCCTTGACACCGTCGATGACGTCCTGTTCGTTCGGCAGGGCGAGGTGCTCGGCCGGAGTGATGTAGCAGATCAGGTCGGCGCCGAAGCGGCTCGACTGGGCCGAGCCGATGGCGGCGGTGATGTGATCGTAGCCGGGGGCGACGTCGGAGGCGATCGGCCCCAGCATGTAGTAGGGGGCGTCGCCGCTCATGCGCTTCTGCAGCTTGATGTTGGTCTCGATCTCGTCGAGCGGCATGTGCCCCGGCCCTTCGACCAGCATCTGGCAGCCCATCTCGCGGCCGAGCTCGGCCAGCTCGCAGTTGATCAGCAGCTCCTGGACCATGGCCCGGTCATGGGAGTCGTGGATCGCCCCGGCGCGCAGGCCGTTGCCCAGCGACAGCACCGTGTCATGTTTCTTCAGGATCGACACCACCCGGTCGAACTGCTCGTAGAGCGGGTTCTCGCGCCGGTTGGCCATCATCCAGGCGACCATGCTCACTCCGCCCTTGGAGACCAG
>JBFIMV010000311.1:0-3659 GCA_041611575.1 Desulfuromonadales bacterium
AATATCCGTGATTTTATCTTCCGCCTTCCGTTTTACATCCGCCTTGGACATCGCCGGGTCATGGCTGAGTTCAAGCAGCTCCTGGATTTCTGCCAGGGAGAAGCCAAGTTTCTGCGCTTTCTTGATAAAACGAAGCCGGCGTGCAGCTTCCAGGGGATAAATTCGATAGTTGGTTTCGGTGCGGGCCGGTTTGGCAAGCAGGCCACACCGTTCATAGAAGCGAATGCTGTCAATGCTGACCTCTGCTTTTTGAGCCAGCTTCCCGATGGTGAAGGATTGAGCCATGTCTGTTCTCCCGTCGGCTGAGTTGTTATTTGTGACCATGACAAGACAACCCTAAACTCTGGACCATAGACCAAGGTCAAGACAAAAAATCATTTCGGAGAATATTTTTGCGGCAGTGCGGATTATTCTGCTTTTGGGGTTGTAAAAACCCATGACACAGCAACATTCCTTTAACTTTACAATTGCGTGGCCAAGAATTTTCGCCGGCTGAGAGACGGCATGATGGAGGCGCAGGAGCGCGGGCGAGGCGCGAGAGCTTAAATATCTTGCCCCTCAAAGAAGGCAAGGTCCCCCTGCAGAGGAGCCCAGGTGAAGTTTCAGAGGGATGCGATCACGCGCCTGAGTCTGTCCCTGACCTGTGTCGCCACGGCGCCAAGCTCAGGATTGTCAATCGCCTGCATCGATGCCAGCGGGTCAACGGCGGAAACTTCGACAACACCTTCGGTCGTCGCTCGCAAAATAACGTTGCAGGGGAGCATTGTTCCGATATGCGGCTCAACCTGCAGCGCCTGGTAGGCGAAGTGCGGATTACAGGCTCCCAGGATCTTGTAGGGGGTGAATTCGACCCCCAGCTTCTTCTTCAGCGTCGCCTTGACGTCAATCTCGGTGAGCACGCCGAAACCGTCCTCAGCCAGTCGGGCGACAACCCGCTTTTCGGCTTCGGCCATCGACAGGTTGAGTTGCCGGGTAAAATGGTAGCTCATGGAATCATCTCCTTGTCGATCATTTGAAAGTCACTTCAGAAACGCACCTGCAATCCGCCGCCCCAGCGAAAATCCGAATGCCACTGCGCCCTCAGTGAGAGGGTTTTGCCGATGGTGTAGGACAGTCCCCCGATGTACTCCCAGTAACTGTCGGTATCGTATTGCACCACCCCTTCCAGTGCCAGGCGCGGAGTGAGTTCGAAACTTTTGGCGACCTCCACGCGGGCCTCGCCGTCGCTGCCGATAAACGCGCGGGTCTCCAGCATCAGCGGCAGAAGATAGTGGAAGCCGACAATCGCCCGGTCATCCTCGATGGCGTCGCCGATATCAGCTCCTGCGAAGAGGCTGAAGAAACGGTTGATATAGCGGTCCCAGGTCAGCAGCGCCTCCCATTCCGTTTCCTCGACCCTCCCCCAGCCAACTTCCCAATCAAGGCTCAGGGTGTTGCGGGTGTTCGCAGCAGTGACGAAGCCTTCGGTCATGTTGCTGAGGATGTCTGCCTGCCCCCAGCCATACCAGGAGTCTCTGTAGAGCTGCGGCCTGAGCGCTTGCATTTCAGGGCTGAGGGAAAAGTTTTCGTAGCTGACGACCCGGGCCATGCCGCTCTTCATGTGGTAGAGCAGGTGGCAGTGGAAGAACCAGTCGCCGACCTCGTTGGCGTCGAACTCGATAACCGTGGTTGACATGGGGGCGACGTTAACGGTGTGTTTGAGCGGCGCGCGGTCCCCCTGGCCGTTGATGACGCGGAAGAAGTGCCCGTGCAGGTGCATCGGGTGGTGCATCATGGTGCGATTGATCATGATGAAACGCACCACCTCCCCTTCGCGAATCCGGATCGCGTCACTTTCCGAGAGCGGTTTGTTGTTGAGGAACCAGACGTAGCGCTCCATGTCGCCGTCGAGGGTCAAGCGGACTTCGCGGACCGGCTTGCCGGCAGGCAGGGCGGTGGAACGGGACGCCCGGAGCTTCTCGTAGGGGGGCCAGGGTCGCTCGGCGCTCATGCCGTCAGCCGCCAGCGACGCGGCTGAGGAAGCATCGGCGGCAAGCGGGCGGAAGTCATTCGCGAAGCGCTTGCCGCTGCGATCGGCCGAGACCGCATGCGCCGCTTTGCTTGGCATCCGGTGTCCAGTGTGCTGCATGGTGTGACCTCCCGGCGGTGAAGCGGGGGAGGGGGCGTCATCGAACAGGGCTTCCAGTTCCTCCTGTCGTGGTTGCTGCCCGGCCGTGTGTCCCGCGTGCCTGCCGTGACCGCCGTGGTCCTTCCCATGCATTGATGAATCCATAGCCCCGGAACCATGCCGCATGCCGTCACCCTCCATCGACATCCCCGCCATGCCGGGCTGGTCGAACATTCCGGCGTTGACGTCGCGATCGCTCATGCCCATAACCCCGGCCGGTGTCAGGGCAAAGATCTGTCCCATCCCTGAGTGTCCCATCGCGTGATACAGGTTCGGCCTCGGAATGTCCGGAGCTTGATGCCGATCGCCTTCGCCGAGCCAGAGCGAGGCGAACCCCGAACCGTCCTGGGCGGTGGCCCGTAATTCAAAAGTGCCGCGGGCGGGGACATCGACCAGCACGTCGTAGGTTTCGGCGATAGCGATCAGGAAGCGGGTTTGCTCCAGGGGTTCGACCGGCTGGCCGTCGGCGGAGATGATGGTCATCTTTCCCCCGGCGTATTCCAGGTAGAAGTTGGTCCCTGCCCCGCCGTTGACAAAGCGCAGGCGGACCGTTCTGTCCCCCGCCCCCTCCAAAACCTGCTCGGGCCGGCCGTTAACCAGGAACCGGTCGTAGGAGATGTCAGCGATATCCATCGCCGGCATGCGTTGCAGCTCCCGAGCGAAGTAGTCGCCGAGCAGGCCGAGCCTGGCGGCGCCGATGAGACTCTGGGCGCTCCCCTTTTCGAGGGCCATCCACTCGCTGCCGCGCTTGAGGGTGCGCAGCACCTCATGCGGATCGACATCGGTCCAGTCCGAGAGCATCACCACATGGTCGAGGGCGGTCGCCTGTTCCATGTGCCGAGGGAGAATCCTTATCGCGCCGTACACCCCGCTCTGCTCCTGCAGGCTGGTGTGCGAGTGATACCAGTAGGTGCCGCTTTGGCGGATCGGGAATTCGTAGGTGAAGGTTGTCCCGGAGGCGATTGGCGGGAAACTGACCAGGGGAACGCCGTCCATATCCGGCGGCACGAGCAGCCCGTGCCAGTGGATGGAAGTCGCGACCGGCATGGCGTTGAGTACCCGAATGCGGGCCGTGTCACCCTCTGTGAACTGCAAAACCGGACCCGGAACCCCGCCGTTGATCGTCATGGCCCGGGCAGGTCGGCCGCTGTAGTTGACGTCCCCTTCGGCAATGGTGAGATCATAGTCCACAGTCGCAGCGTCGACCCACGCTGCAGAGAGGAAGAGGCCGAGCAGTGTTGCCACCCAAAGGAAATTTTTCAACTGTGAGCGCATAGAATCACCTCGAACATGGGAATGAGTCAAAGACAGACAGAAACAGTTGGAGGCTTTTGTCGTCACTGTCACGCAACTTGAGGAAAATATACCATGCCTTTTTTCAAATGGCGTGAAGTCCTGGAATTCGGAGGACACCCCACTTAACTAAACTCATGCAGAAAGAGAAACGCCCGACAGGAATCCCGTCGGGCGTTTGCAAATGGTGGAGGTGGCG
>JBFIMV010000312.1:0-3656 GCA_041611575.1 Desulfuromonadales bacterium
ACGAGGACGAGCTGGCAGAGCTGGTATCCCGCCACCCGACCCCGCTCGCCCTCTACTATTTTTCCCGCGACCGGGAGAAACAGCGCCGCATTCCGGCGCGCATCGCTTTCGGTGGCGGTTGCGTCAACGACACCCTGGTGCACCTCGTCGAACACAACCTCCCCTTCGGCGGCGTCGGCAACAGCGGCCTGGGCCGCTACCACGGCAAGGCGAGCTTCGATTCCTTCTCCCACCGCAAGGGGATTCTCAATCGGGGGACCTGGTTCGATCTGCCCTTGCGCTACCCGCCATATGCCGGCAAGCTGGCGCGGCTCAAGCAGCTCTTCCGCTGGTTTTAAGGTCGCTGCCGTCGCTTTGCTCAATGCCGACATCAATGACTCTGGTACACTTGAACTTCACTGCTCGCAAAGGATCACCTCCGGATGACCGCCATGAGCCGACCTGTTCCATGTAACCGCCAGCATGATACCGTCGCCACCGATTTCAAGGTTCTGCGCGGCCACCCCCAGCCCTTTGGCGTCAGCACCCTGGCCGAAGGGGTGAACTTCGCCGTCTTCTCCCGGCACGCCACGGCACTCAGCCTGCTGCTCTTCCGCCCCGGCGAGTCGGAACCTCTGCAGGAATTCCCTCTCGACCCGGCGTATCACCGTACCGGCGACGTCTGGCATATCGGTCTGCAAGGGCTGGCGTCCGGCTTCGAGTACGGCTACCGCGCCAGCCGGGCTGGAAATGACGACAATCCTATCCATCGCTTCGATCCTGAGCGGGTCCTGCTCGACCCTTACGCCCGGGCGATTTCGGGGCCCTCCTTGTGGCGCAGCGCCACCCGCCGGGCCGCACGTGAAGGCCAATGGCGCGGGCTGCTGGTCGACAACACCTTCGACTGGGGGACAGACCGGCCACTCAACCATCACCTGGCGGACTCCGTGATCTATGAAATGCACGTGCGCGGCTTCACCCGTCACGACTCGGCCGGCGCCGCCCATCCGGGGACCTTTCGCGGCGTCATCGAGAAAATCCCTTATCTGCAGGAGCTCGGCGTCACCGCGGTCGAGCTGCTGCCGGTCACCGAATTTGATGAAGCCGACAACTACCGCACCAATCCGCAGACCGGCGAAAGTCTGCATAACTTCTGGGGCTATCACCCCCTGAGTTTCTTCGCCCCCAAGGCCGCCTACGCCGAAGAGATGACGGCCGACGCCCCGGTGCGCGAGTTCAAGGAGATGGTCAAGGCGCTGCACGCCGCCGGCATCGAGGTGATCCTCGACATGGT
This sequence comes from Desulfuromonadales bacterium, assembly GCA_041611575.1. Lineage (GTDB taxonomy): Bacteria > Desulfobacterota > Desulfuromonadia > Desulfuromonadales > BM103 > JBFIMV01. Next base: position 1,274 of record JBFIMV010000312.1, read on the forward strand.
CTTCAACCACACCGGTGAAGGCAACGAGCAGGGCCGCACCCTCTCCTTTCGCGGACTCGACAACAGCGTCTATTACATCCTCGACCCGCAGACCGGCGCTTACGCCAACTACTCGGGGTGCGGCAACACGGTCAACTGCAATCACCCGGTGGTGCGCGACCTGATTATCGACGCCCTCTGCTACTGGGTCACCGAGATGCACGTCGACGGCTTCCGTTTCGATCTGGCCTCGATCCTCGGCCGCGGTTCCGACGGCGCGGTGCTGGCCAACCCGCCGCTGCTAGAGAGGATTGCCGGCAACCCGATCCTGGCCAACACCAAGCTGATCGCCGAAGCCTGGGACGCCGCCGGCCTTTACCAGGTCGGCACTTTTCCCAATTTCGGCCGCTGGGCGGAATGGAACGGCAAGTTCCGCGACGACATCCGCCGCTTCGTGCGCGGCGACGCCGGCATGGTGACGACCCTCGCCACCCGCCTGGCCGGCAGCTCCGACCTCTACCAGGGGAGCGGCCGCGCCCCCTATCACAGCATCAACTTCGTCACCTGCCACGACGGCTTCACCCTGCGCGACCTGGTCAGCTTCACCCGCAAGCAGAACGAGGCCAACGGCGAATTCAACGCCGACGGCTGCGACCACAACCTGAGCGCCAACCATGGCGTCGAGGGGCCGACCAGCGACCCCGAAATAACCGCGCTGCGCGAACGACAGATGCGCAATTTCCTCGTGTTGCTGATCCTCGCCCACGGTGTGCCGATGCTCCTGGCCGGCGACGAGATGGGGCGGACTCAAAACGGCAACAACAACACCTGGTGCCAGGACAACGATCTCGGCTGGATCGACTGGACAGACCTTGAATCCAACCGCGAGCTGTTTGCCTTCTGCAAAAAACTGATCGCCTTCCGCCAGAGCCAGCCCCTGCTGCGACCGCGCCATTTCGAAGGGGAGGAGAGTGGTGACCGCCGCCTGACCTGGCACGGCGTCAAGCTGAACCGGCCCGACTGGTCGGAGATCTCGCGTTCGCTCGGCATGTACCTGCAGGGAGCGTCCTGCGAAGCGGAGATTTACCTGATTGCGAACGCCGGGGAAAAAACGGCGGAGTTCGAATTGCCCGAGATCGGCGGCCGTTGCCGCTGGCATCGGTTCATCGACACGGCTCTCAGTGCGGGGGGGTCAAGCAGTCGACCGGGGGTCGAATCGGTCCTCGAAGACCAGGCACGCTATCGCGTCGCCGGGCGTTCGGTGGTGGTTCTGGTCGGCGGGGAGGGTTGATCCTGGACCGTCATTCTGCACCGAACCAGGACAAGAGAATCTGCAGCACGAGCACGATGGTCACCAGGACCGCGGAACCGCCTAACAACAGCAGCAGGATGATACCCAGGGTCCTCATGCGGACAGACCTCCCCTCCTCGCCTGGCTCAATCAAACAGGTGACCGGAACTCTCTCCGGTTATTGAGGAAAAGGCACCTTGATCACTTGCTAGTGTCAAGACTATCTACCGCCCGCACGTCTCGCCGTGATCGTTTCGCCGCCGACCCCCCAATTATCCGTCTCGACTTCGTCGATGACGACCACGGTCGTGGCCGGGTTCTTGCCAAGCACATCAACCAGCATCTGGGTGGCCCTCTTGATCAGCTCGGCCTTTTGCTCGGCGGTCGCCCCCTCGCGGGTGATTTTGATATTGACGTACGGCATTTCCTTGCTCCTTAAGTTAACATGACTTTCTTATGCTGTGCCGAGGGCAAGCCCTGTTTATCCGTTCATACTTCGGATAATCCCCTCTGTTATTTCATGAACTCTTCCAGTTCCGGCTCGAAAACCGCCCAAACCCGTTGCGAGAGCTCATTGAAGAATTCCCTCGTCGCGATATTCGGCAGCTTGATGTGCGGGTTCGGGTCGTCGAAGACCTCGGCCGGCAGGGTGAACTCATCCTTGCCATAACCCTGGCGCAGCTCCAGCGCCAAGCCACGCAGGAAGGAGCGTCGCACAGCCTGACGCAACGCCTCGGCGGTCACCTCGAGACCCAGCTCGCTCTTCAGGCAATCAACCACCATCTGCGTGCAGATCCCCTTGGTGATGTCGAAGAACTTGCACAGGCCGATCATGTCGAAGCCGACGATCTGCAGCTTGTCCTCGGTGATCGCCTTCACCCAGGCATCGACGTCGGTCGTCCCCTCCCGGGCCAGCATGCCGTAGGTACCCATCGACATGTGCCCGCCGGCGATCGCCCAGGCATAGCCCGGGTTGGTCTCAGGCTGGTACGCGGGCAGTTCCAGTCCCTTGACATGGTAGGCGTAACTGGTTTCGCCGGTGCTTTCCGAAAGCCGCTTGGAGCCTTTGCCGATTTCGGGCAGCTTTCCCTCGCCGGCCTGGATCACCAGTTC
>JBFIMV010000313.1:0-3654 GCA_041611575.1 Desulfuromonadales bacterium
GACACCAAGCTCGTTAACCGCATTCTTGACGTCATCCAGCATGAAGGGTTTGACGATGCATTCGACTTTTTTCATCATGTTTGTCTCCTTTCGGGATCAGAAAAACAAAAAGACGCCAGCCTTCCACATGGGAAGAAAGGGCGTCTTTGCCGTAGAACCTGATTCGGGACTCCGTTGTCCCGATATGCATGTGTCGTAAGTTCTGCCGGTTTCACTCGGCAGTCATGTTATCTATAGCACCTGCCGTGCCAAGTTTAATAACTGTTAAATTTCAGCAACTTAAAAAACCACAACCTTGGCAGCCGCCCTATCTTGCCTACAAAATAGGCAGTACTGCCCTGGTATCATGCTTCTTCGGTGGGCAGGTTCACGCGAAACACCGTCCCCTCGCCGGGGTGACTCTCAACCTCGATTTTACCGCCATGTTCGCGGATGATGTTCTGGCAGATGTAGAGCCCGAGGCCGGTCCCTTCACCTTCCGGTTTGGACGTGACGAACGGTTCGAATATCTTTCCCAGCAGGGCCGGTTCAATGCCCGGACCGTTGTCGGCAACACGCAACTCGAGAGAACCTCCTCTCACCTGTCGCGTGCTGACCACGATGCGTCCGCCGCCCTTCATCGCCTGGGAGGCATTCATCACCAGGTTGATCAATACCTGCTTCAGCTTGTTCGGGTCAGCGACCAGTTGCGCCTTCTCCTTGCAGAAATCAGTATCGATCTGCACTGACTTGCGCTGCAGTTCGAATCGCAGCAGGTCAATGGACTCCTTCGCAAGTTCATTGAGATTCACCACTTGGTGCCGTGTTTCGCGAGTGCTCGAAAAAGACAGCAGCCCACCGGTCAACGACTTGAGGCGACCGACCTCGTGTTCGATCTTATCCACCATTTCGCTCTGGAAGGGTTTGAGCGGGCCATCCCGCCTGAGCAGTTCCGTCGCGTAGGCCACCAGGGAGAGAGGGTTGTTGATTTCGTGGGCGATGCTTGCGGTGAGTCGGCCGATCTCGGCAAGTTTTTCGGAATGCAGCGTCTGGTCGAGCAGGCGCTTGAACTCCGTAATGTCTTCGACCATTACCACGGCACCGGTCACTTCATCACCATCGAACAACGGGCCAAGCCGGCGCTTCTGGAAACGGAAGGACCCATCCAGGTTGCGATGCAACAGCCTCAGCTTGGCTTTCTGACCCGTGCGGAGAACCTCTCTCAGCCTCTCGACAACCCCTTCATCAGCCAGAACGGGGAATCGGTCGGGCAGGAGCGATCCGATCGCCTCAGCCGCGCTCAGGCCGCTCATCTCCGTCATCTTGCGGTTCCAGGAGGTGATCCGCAGGTCCCTGTCAACCGTATAGATACCGAGGCTGACCCCTTTGAGGATCCGATCGTTGAGCTCATTGAGCTGGCGATACTCATTGGTCATGGTACGCAGCCCCTCGTAGAGCCTGGCATTCTCGATAGAAATAGCCGCCTGGCGCCCGAGGACCAGCAACGGCTCGATGTCCTCTGACGTAAAAGCGCCGGGCCGCGGGCTCTCGACATTGAAGACCCCGACCAGCTTCTCATGGGCGACCAATGGCACGGCCAGTTCGCTGCGCGCACCGGGTATGCCGGCGACATAATCCGGGCTCTCGCGTACATCTTCTACCAGAATCGGTGTGCATGTGGCGGCGCAACGCCCCATGACACCCTGACCGATGTGTATCACCTGCTGCACCGCGGTTTCATCGTAACCGTATGACGCGACCGCAGCCAGCCGCTCTCCGGTTTCGTCAAGCAGACGGATGATGGCATTCTCGAAGTGAAAGACGTCCCGTGCCGCTGACAATATCCTCTCCAGGAGCTCCTCGAGCTCGATTGTCGAAGACAATTCCTGGCTGATACCGATCAGGGCTTTAAGCAACCGTTCGGACTTGATGCCGGAGATGTTGGATTGGGTGGCAGTCTGCATGGTAACAAATTATATCGCACAACCTATGCCATCTTTCCCTTGCCAGGAAAGCAAGGCATTTCAGCAACTTGGTTGCGGCATCGTGGTTCGGCTGCTTTTTTCAGGTCAACGACTGCCGGGAAATTGGGCAGTTACGTCAACCGCTTCGGGATTCTTCTTGAGTTGCAGGATTATTTTTCCTATACTGAAGCCACAACTCAATAGCCAGCCATGCTCTCTGCCCTGCAGGTGAGGTCGCTATGCCCACGCGGAATACTTTTCAATCGGGACGGTTCCTTGTGAGCGTGGTGTGCAAGCCCACCCTGGAGTGGGACGCCTGAAGCGTTCACAGTTCCACCCACTTAGTTGGTCGTCGTCGTGAGGCCACGGACCCACGGCAGGTGTGGAGGGCAAATGAAAAGACGTCGGCAATCCCGGCGTCTTTTTCTGTCCGGGGCTCCGGCTCGCAGAAGGAATACGGTTTCTTCTCCTCTTTGGGCTATGTTATCTTTGCCGGAATTTTCTGGAAGGACGGCTATGAATACTGCGGAAAACACGGATATCAAGCGCTTGTCTCTCGACGGACGGGAATACGTCCTGGTCGGCACGGCACATATTTCACAAGAGTCGGTCGAAACTGTCAAGGCGGTTATCCGCGAAGAAAACCCCGACACTGTCTGCGTGGAGCTTGACGAGCAGCGCCACCGCGCCCTGCGGAATCCGGACCACTGGCAGTCACTCAACCTGGTGCAGATTCTCCGTCAGGGGCAGGCTCCGTTTCTTCTGGCGAACCTGGCCCTGGCGTCGTTTCAAAAGCGCATGGGCCTGCAGACCGGCGTCAAACCCGGAGCCGAGCTGGCGGCGGCAGCGGTGACTGCCGAGGAAACAGGCAAGGAGCTGAAGCTGGTGGATCGCGAGATCCGCACCACGCTGCTCCGGGCCTGGCGTGGTGCCGGCTTGTGGAAAAAGCTGAACCTGATGGCCGGACTGATGGCCGGCCTGTTCGAAAAACAGGAGCTCAACGAGGAGGAACTGGCAAAGCTGCGCCAGACGGACACGCTGTCAGCCATGCTTGATGAGATGGCCGAAGTGCTGCCGACCGTCAAAACCGTGCTGGTCGACGAACGCGACACCTACATGGCCCACCACATCCGCATGGCCCCGGGGGACAAGATCGTCGCCATCATCGGCGCCGCGCACATGCCGGGGATTCTCGCCAAGCTGGAGCGCAATTTCAGCGACCAGGAGATTGCCGAATTATCCGCTGTCCCTGAAAAGACCAGGCTGTCGAAGATAATCCCCTGGTTGATCCCGGCGGTCGTCGTCGGGCTTTTCATCTTCGGCTTTTTTGCCGGCGACACGGACCGGATCACCGAAGCTGCCGTTGCCTGGATCCTGGCCAACGGTCTGCTGTCCGCCCTTGGCGCGCTGCTCGCCATGGGCCATCCCCTGACCATCCTGACCGCCTTTATCGCCGCACCGATCACGTCGCTCAATCCCACCATCGGCGCCGGCTTTGTCACCGGCCTGGTGCAGGCATTCATCGCCCCCCCCCAGGTCAGCGACATGGAACGGGTCGCAGAGGACATCGCCGGCCTGCGCGGCTGGTGGCGCAATCGCCTGACGCGGGTCCTGCTGGTCTTCTTCCTCTCATCGCTCGGTTCCGCCATCGGCACGCTGGTCGCCTTCGGTTGGCTGAAAGACCTTTTCTAGGAAATCAATCCAGCAGGGC
>JBFIMV010000314.1:0-3635 GCA_041611575.1 Desulfuromonadales bacterium
CAGAGCCGGAGGACCACCGAGCTTCTCATCGGTTTTGGTGAAAACGGCCTGCAACGCATCAAGGACCGCTCCTTTCGCAGCCTGCTCGACGACAACCTGCCGGCCGGCGGGGTAGCGCGTCTGCAGGACAGTCTGGCCGAGAGGCTGCTGCAACTGGTCCGCTCACCTGAATTCACCGCCGCCATTGACAAACTGCTGAAAGACAAGTTCGATGAATGGGTTTTCCGGCGACCGCTCGGGCGCCTGGCCGAAAGGCTGCCGACCGACGCCCTCGAGGAGCTCGAGGAGGGGCTTTATCAGCAGCTTGGCGAAATCCTGCAGAAAGAGGTCCCACCCCTGATCGAAACCCTGAACGTCGCGCGCATGGTTGAGGGGAAAGTCAACCAGTTCGACATCCTGCAGGTCGAGGCGCTGCTGATGGGGGTGATGAAGGAGCAGTTCAAGTACATCAACCTGTTCGGCGCGGTCCTCGGCGGCCTGATCGGTCTGCTCAATCTGGTCGTCCTGTGGCTGTACTGAGCGAGGGAGGAAAGTCATGACGTCACGATTTTACCTGAGCCTGGAACCCTTGCGCCGGGCCTGGAGCGGCATCATCGGCAAGGGAGGTGATGGCAGCGGCCGCCCCAGGGTGGCGGAGGATCTGCCGTCTTCGGACGCCAAGCGCGTTCGCCGCCTGATGGATGACTGTCTCGCTGCCCGCGGCGGCGAGGTTTCGGCACGGCAGCGGGCAGCGGTTCTCGGTGAACTCTACCTGACCCTGAACGAGGTCGGCCGAAAAAACTTTCTGCTGACGCTTGCCGAGCACTTCACCGTCGATCGCGAGCAGGCCAAGACGGCGGCCCGCAACCTCCTGGAAACCGCCGATGACGACCATTTCCAGCGGGCCGTCGCCCACTTGCAGGATGCGCTCGTCCCCCCCCGCCAACGCCTGCTGCGCCAGTTCAACGCCCTGCCGCAGGGGATCAAGTTTCTCGTCGACCTGCGCGCCGACCTGCTGTCGTGGCGTGTTGAATCCGAGAAGCTTGCGGCCCTCGATCGTGACCTGAAGCAGCTGCTGGCAACCTGGTTCGACATCGGCCTGCTCACCGTCCGTCGCATCGACTGGCAGAGCCCGGCAGCCCTGCTTGAGAAGTTGATGGCCTACGAGGCGGTGCATGCCATCAGCTCATGGAAAGATTTGCACAACCGGCTCGAATCGGATCGCCACTGCTACGCCTTCTTCCACCCGGGAATGCCGAACGAACCGCTGATCTTTATCGAGGTGGCGCTGGTAGAAGGCCTTGCCACCAGCATTCAGACGCTGCTTGACGAGAAGGCTCCGGAAATCCCCCCCGAAGAAGCCGATACGGCAATCTTCTATTCCATCTCAAACACCCAGAAGGGGCTGCAGGGGATCAGTTTCGGCCCATTTCTGATCAAGCAGGTTGTCACCAGCCTGCGACACGAGCTGCCCAACCTGAAAACCTTCTCGACCCTCTCGCCGATTCCCGGGTTCAACCGCTGGCTGACTCAACTGTTCGCCGAAAAACCGGAGGCCAGGGAACTGGCCCCTTTGCGCCTTGCCCTGGAAGCAGCGGCGCCGCTGCTCGGGGTCTCTGCACGTCATGAAGCAATTCTCGACTCTGCGGCATGGGGGCAGAACCCGCAAGTGGCAACCTTGCTGAAAGAGCCGCTCCTCGCCCTCGCTGCGCGCTACCTGCATGAGCCCCGCACGAACACCAGGGTGCCGCTCGACCCCGTTGCCCGCTTCCATCTTGGCAACGGCGCGCGCATCGAGCAGCTTAACTGGCTCGGAGACACGTCCGCCAAAGGGATGCGTGAGGCCTGCGGCATGATGGTCAATTATCTCTACCAGCTCAAGGATATCGAGAAAAACATCGAAGCCTTCGCCACGGGTGAGGTGATCGCCACGACCCGGGTCCGCAACCTGCTGAAGATGACGGAGGACGACACCACCCGTCCCGGACTGCGCAATCTCCTCGGGGGAAGCCGGGGGGGCAGCGGCCAGACACCGAAAGACTCCCCCTGATTGAACGGGGGCCGTTCTGGACGGCCCTGCCGCAGTACGGCTTGCACGCTTTTCTGCAATCGATTATCCTCAGCCTGCAAGTGCTTGAAAAGGGAGGCATGGCATGGATCTGTTCACACAACTGGCGGCCTGTGTTCGCAAGCAGAACGAGGAAGGAGACCTCCCCGACTTCATCGTCCCGCTGCTGCTGAAGGTCGCCGAGCACCCCGAGGAGTTCGTTGGCCGCGAGGCACTGATCGCCGAACTGCTGACGCGGGTCGAGCAGTATGAAACCTGGTCGGAGATGTGCTGTGAAAAACTCGGCTTCAGCCTTGAAGACATCCACCGCACCCTCGACCGGCTGAAGGTGCGCTACTGACAGCCTTTGAGGCGCTTGCCGGACATAAGCTTTCAACATGACCCGTAACAGAATTCTGCATGGAGCGGTCCGGCCGCTCGCTGCCCTGCTCTTCGCAGCCGTCGTTCTGGTCGCCTGCGGAGCACCTCCGTCATCGACTTCCTGGCCACCCGTGCCACCGCGCCAGACCCCGGACCACGCCGCAGACCCGATCGCCGACCTGCTGGATGAGGCGCCGGCCGCCGCCCCCCTGGCGGACATGGGCTACAGCATCCAGGTCGGCGCCTTTGCCAACCTCGACAATGCCGTGCGCCTCGAGCAGGTCCTCGAAGCCCGGGGCATCGACGCCTATTACTTCCGCCATGAATCGGGCCTCTACAAGGTCCGATTCGGCAATCACCCGGGGTATCGGGCGGCCCGCGATGAGGCCGAGCGCCTGCAGGCGCAGGGCTTGATTGACGTCTTTTTCATCGTCGCCCCCGAAGACTACAGCGCCGCCCGCATTCGCAAGAGCGGCAAAGGCGACTTGCGCGGCGAGCTGGTCAGCACCGCCAGGCGCTTCATCGGCACGCCCTACCGCTGGGGGGGGACGTCCACGGAAAACGGCTTTGACTGCAGCGGCCTGACCATGGTCTGTTACCGCCTCAACGGTCTCAACCTGCCACGCAATTCGCGCAGCCAGTTTCAGGCAGGGCGTTGGGTCGCCAGGCAGGACCTGCTCCCCGGGGACCTGGTGTTCTTCGCCACCAAGGGCGGATCGCACATCACCCATGTCGGCATGTACATCGGCAACAACGCCTTCATTCACGCTCCCCGCACCGGCAAGAAGGTGCGTATCGAATCGCTGTCGAACAGCTTCTTCGCCAGAACTTACGTCGGCGCGAGGACATACCTGTGAAACAGGAGACGACCCCACCTGCTGATGCGCCCCTCGCCGGCACCTCGCACACAGCCACCCTGTTCGTCGTCTGCACCGCCCACTTCCTCATGCCGTTCATGATGTCAGCGGTCGGCGTGGCCCTGCCGGCCATCGGCCGTGAATTTTCGGCGAGCGCCATGCAGCTCGGACTGGTTGAAACAACCTATGTGCTGTCGGCCTCGATTTTCCTGCTCGCCATGGGCCGCCTGGGTGACATCCACGGCCGGCGCCGGATCTTCCTGATCGGCATTCTCGCCTTCACCGCCGCCGGCGGCCTCCTCTCCCAGTCCTGGTCGATCGAATCGATGATCGCCCTGCGCTTCCTGCAGGGGATGGGCGGCGCGATGGTC
>JBFIMV010000315.1:0-3630 GCA_041611575.1 Desulfuromonadales bacterium
AAGGTCTACGCCCGGCTCGACCCCGAGGACTACCGCAAGTCCCCGCCGGCAAAGCTGGCACCCGGTGTGCCCCGCGAGTGCGCCCCCGGCTTCATGTTGACCCTGTCACGCCCCAAGGGGCTGCTGGGGGAAATCCTGGCGTCCGGACTCGGGGAAGACCTTGCCTGGGAATTGGCCAACCTGGTCAACAAGGTATTGGTCGCCGACCGTGTCGCCATGGGCGACCTCGAGGCGGTCGGCGCGGTGATCGCCCGGGTCGATGCCTGCCTGAACCTGGCGCTCGAGTGGCTGGCCGGCGAGGATGTCGCGGTCGCACGAAAGCACCTGGAGGACGCCCGCTGTGAGGACCTGTTCCGCCTCGGCCACAGCCTGACGATCAGGCTGCAGGGGCGCGCGCGTGCCCTGCGCAAGTCCACCGTCGCGCCTTACCTCGAAGAACCGTTCCGCGACTTCCTGGCCGCCCTGGATCGCAAGGTGCCGCAGTATTACCTGGGGCTCGATAACTTTGAACGCACCGGGACACGACTTTTCGAGCGCCTGGTCGACATCGAACGGGTCACCGCCTGGCTCGACCTGGTCGAGGTGCAGCGCTGCCTGTTCGAAGACCATCTCGGCTTTGTTCTGCCCGATCCGGAATCCGCCGGCTTCGGCGAGGAACCAACCCTGGCCGATATCTTCCTGACGGCACTGGCCAATCGGTTGCTGGGCCGGGCCTTCGCGCCGATCCCTCTTGCCGAAGAGGAGCTGCCGGGGCTGCATGGCATGGTCGCACGGGGGGGGCAGGTCAATTCCGCCCTGCGTCAGGAGACTGCCAGGTGGCTTGAATCGCTGGTCGCCGGGGGCGGGCGGTTTGCCGATTATTGCATGGATATCTGGCAGGACGAGTTCTGTTCGGTGAAATTCGACGAGGTGGACTCACGCTACGTCGGCGGATTGATCCTGCGGCCGCAGGAAGAGGGTTCGCCCCCGGAGATTGTAGACTAGCTTTCGATGGCCGTCCCTCCCGGGAGAGGGTGTTGATATTCCTCGACCTGCATTTTACGGCCGCTGCCGGTCAGGTAGCAGAAGAGGCGTACGTCGCGCTTGCCCGTGTCGTCGAGATGATGGAACACCGCGGTGAAATACTGCAGCTTGACCCCCTGGCCGCGGATCGCCTCGCCCTTTGACGTCACCATCTCCTTCACCCACAGTTGATCTTCCCTCGTCAACTCCGTGTCAAAGAACGCCGGGATACGGTTGGTCACCACCCGTTCGCTGCGGGCGTAGTCGTAGGCCAGGCTCTCCGTCAGTCGAGGGCGTGACGCGCCGCTGCCGCTCTCGCCAATCACGGCCGCGATCTCCTCGAACAGCGTCTGGCGGCTCATGGGGAAGCGGAAGAGACCTTTGGCGCGCAGAGCGTCGGCGAGCCAGGCGAGGCCGGCCGACAGGCTGTGGTGTGCCTGGCCGAGGGCGTCGAGGAAGGTGGCGAAACAGCCGCTGTTCCAGGTCAGGTCGAGCAGGCGGCTGAGCTCCTGGATGCGCTGCAGGTCGTCGAAGCTGAGCTCCGGCGTGGCCAGGACCGTGTAGGGCGGGTTCGGGTCGAAACGGACCTGCAGCGCCTCGGCCTGGTCCCGCAGCGGAGAGCCTGGCAGGAGCTTGACCGGTTCGATCTGCAGGTGGTGGGGATTCAGGGCCGCGACCCGGTCGATGGAGGTGAGAAAATCGTCGAAATCTTCCCCCGGCAGCCCGGCCACCAGGTCGAGGTGCAGGTTGATGCGGTCCGCCCGTCGCAGACGGCGCACGTTCTCTTCGAGACGGTCCATGTTGACCTTGCGGCCGATGGCGTCGAGGGTGCTCGCCAGGGTCGACTGCACGCCGATTTCGAACTGGAACATGCCGTGCGGCACTGTGTCGAGCAGTTCGAGTGTCGCTGTGTCGAGCAGGTGGGCGCCGATCTCGAAGTGGAAGTGGGAGACGCGGTTGTGCGCCAGGATGAAGCGGAAGAGGTCAAGAGCGCGTCCGGCGTCGTAGTTGAAGGTGCGGTCGACCAGCTTGATCTTGGGGACATCATTGTCCATCAGGAAGCGCAGGTCGCTGTGGATGCGTTCCGTGGAGTAGGAGCGCACCCGGTTGTCGCGGGCGCTCAGGCAGAAGCTGCAGTGGAAGGGGCAGCCGCGGCTGGTCTCGTAATAGACGAAGCCGCGCTGCAGATCGACCAGACCCCTTTGAAACGGCGAAGGAATATCGTCAAGGCGACTCAGCTGCGCAGCGTCCGGCCCTTCGATCAGTTCCGGGCCGCAACGCCGCACGACGCGCGGTATCACGCCCGGATCTGCGCCTGACTGCCAGGCTGACAGCAGCGCCTTGACGGGTAATTCACCTTCGCCCCGCACCAGCGCCGTGATGCCGGGATGCCTTTCGAAAAGACTCCTGTCATCAAAGGCGATCTCCGGGCCGCCAACGACGATGCGCAGGCCGGGGCGGGCGACCGCCAGGGCATCGATCAGGTCGAGGGTTTCCCGGCGGTTCCAGATGTAGACTGAAAAAGAGACGACGTCCGGTGCTTCGGCCATGAGGCTGGCAAGGATCGTCTCGCGCGGTTCGTGAACCGTGAACTCGCGGATGACGATGTCGCCGCAGTCGTTCGCGCAGTAGGCCGCAAGGCATGGCAACGCCAGGCTGTTGTGGATGAACTTGCTGTGCAGTGTGGTCAGGATGGTGCGCATGGTGCAAGGATAACCAAGCGGCGGCGTGGTATAAAGGGAAATTGTTTCAGCAGGTGGATTGTGTTAGTTTTTGATCCGTGAGGGTTACATCAGCCGGTTGTCTCCGGCTTTTACCTTCAAAGGCGTGTACGTGGCAAAGAAGAAAACCATCCTGGCGGTTGTCGCCGACGAATCCGGTGAGGTCTTCGAGCATCCGGACCTGCTGCTTGCCGGCATGAGTGGCACCGAGGTCGTGCGTCCTGCGACTGGCGAAATGATCCCCATGCCCGAGGGGAGCCGGCTGTTCACCATCCCGCAGACGCCGCCGATCGGTTTTGACCGGCGCAGCGGCAAGCAGCAGACGGCCACGCATCTCCCCCGCCAGTGGGGCGGCGGCGCCATCCAGGCGGTCTCGGCTTTCCTGACGCCGGGTTTTACCCGCACCCTGCTGCCGGCCGGTGATTACAGCCGCAAGCAGCTCACCCTGCCGCTCTGGTCGTACACGGCGGTCGGCTGGTGCGTCGAGGAGGAACGCTTCTACGTCGCCGCGGTCCAGGTCGACCGCAACACCCAGTGGCAGCCGGACCATTTCGACGACCGCAAGCTCGACCCCCTGGTGCGCAGGGCGCTCAAGGCCGGCCCGGACAACCGCCTGCTGGAGCAGCTGGCGCGCTGCGCTGTCGATTACCACTGCTTCGCCGCCAAGAACCTGTTCTTCAAGCGCTGGGAGGCGCCTCTGCCGACTTCGCCGACCTGCAACTCGCGCTGCGTCGGCTGTATCTCGCTGCAGGAGTCCGACTGCTGCCCGGCCAGCCAGGAGCGCCTGACCTTCGTGCCGACGGTCAGGGAACTCTGCGAAGTGGCGGTGCCGCACCTGAAAGAGGCGGAAAACGCCATCGTCTCCTTCGGCCAGGGGTGCGAGGGCGACCCGATCCTGCAGGCCGGC
>JBFIMV010000316.1:0-3624 GCA_041611575.1 Desulfuromonadales bacterium
AGCGACGGAGAGGCAAGCAAGCTTATGAGGGCGACGAAGCCAAGCAATCGTATGGCGAAAAACATGGGAGACCTCCTGTTCGTTTCAGAGTCTGGCCAACGGGTTGGTTTACATGTGTTGGTAGGGATATCAGCAAAGCTTGTTCCAAGTCGCCGAGCTATTGAATGAAATGAAATAATCCGGTGTAAATAGAGAACTTTGTCAGACTATGTATTGCTTAGGGCATTGCTACAATCTGCGTGTGGCCGCACATGAATGACAATGTCGGGCAGGCATCGATGTGAAATGACGTTGGGAGCGAACGTCACTGCCCAGGTGAAAACCCGACTTTTGAAAAACAACCTTCTTCTCAATTGGTATAATTCCTCAAAAACAGACAACGGAGCGGAGGCCATGATGACGACCCGAAAAATAAAACGTATTTCGACCAGTGTGCCCACCCTGGAAGGGGCCGGTGTTCACCTGCATCGGGCGTTCGGCAACAGCGAGGTGCCGTTATTCGACCCGTTCCTGCTCCTCGATGATTTCCGCTCGGGTACGCCGGCCCATTACCTGAAAGGTTTTCCATGGCATCCGCACCGCGGCATCGAGACCATTACCTACGTCCTCAAGGGGGACGTGGAACATGGCGACAGCCTCGGCAACAAGGGGGATATCAGCAGCGGCGATGTGCAATGGATGACGGCCGGCAGCGGCATCATCCACCAGGAGATGCCGAAAGGGGACAGCGCCGGCCGGATGGAAGGCTTTCAGCTCTGGGCCAACCTGCCGGCGGCCGACAAGATGATGCACCCGCGTTACCGTGATATCGGCGCGGCACAAATCCCGTGCGTGACCCTCGCCAGTGGTGCCACGATCAAGGTGATTTGCGGACAGGTCGGTGATGTGCGCGGACCGGTGCAGGATGTGGTGATCGAGCCGGAATACTTCGATGTGACACTGCCGCCGAAGGTGACCTTTATCCATCCGACCCCGCAGGCGCACACGGTATTCGCCTACGTGCATGCCGGCAGCGGTCACTTCGACGACAGGAAGGACGGGGAGCTCGGCAACCACTCTCTGGTGTTGTTTGAAAAGGGTGAAAAGGTCAGTATCACCGCGGGAGATAGAGGCCTGAGCATTCTGCTGGTTGCCGGCAAGCCGCTGGGCGAGCCGGTCGCCTGGGGTGGACCGATCGTGATGAATACCCAGGAAGAGCTGCAAAGGGCGCTTGCGGAATACCGCAACGGCACCTTCATCAAGCACGACTGATGTAATAATGATCCCGTCCGAGGAGTAACGCAAAGAAGGGGGAGAACATGGTTCTGCGCAACACCCGCACCATCATCCTCAACAACGGCACGCCGGACGAGAAGCGCGCCGAAATTCGCGATTATTTTCACAAGTCCTTCAGCCTGGAAGAACAGCTCTACGCGTCGCTGGCCGATGACGCGGCCTTTTTTCTGCGCGCCGAGCCGTTGCGCCATCCGCTGATCTTCTATCTCGGGCACACGGCCGCTTTTTACATCAACAAGCTGGTGGTTGCCAAAATCATCGAGGAGCGGATCAACCCGGGCTTCGAGTCGATGTTCGCCATCGGCGTTGACGAGATGTCCTGGGACGATCTGAACGATGAAAATTATTCCTGGCCGAGCGTCGCCGAGGTCAGGGCCTACCGCGACCGGGTGCGCGCGCTGGTGGACCAGGTGATCGAGACCCTGCCGCTGTCACTGCCGATCGACTGGGACAATCCCTTCTGGGCGATCATGATGGGGATCGAACACTCGCGCATCCACCTGGAGACATCATCCGTGATCATCCGGCGCCTGCCTCTGGACCAGGTACGCCAGCTGCCGCTCTGGGAGATCTGCCCCGAATCCGGCGAGGCTCCGCAGAACGCGCTGCTGCCGGTCGCCGGTGGCAAGGTGAAGCTCGGCAAGGGCAGGGATCACGCGCTTTACGGTTGGGACAACGAGTTTGGCCGGCACCAGTTCAACGTCGAGGACTTCCAGGCCAGCAAGTACCTGGTGTCGAACCGGGAGTTCCTGGATTTCGTCGATGCCGGCGGTTATCGGCAGGAAGCATTCTGGACCGAGGAGGGCTGGCGCTGGGTGAGTTTCAGCAAGGCCGAACGGCCGCTGTTCTGGATCAGGGACGGCGACGACTACCGCTTGCGCACCATGGCCCGCGAGATCGCCATGCCCTGGGACTGGCCGGTGGAGGTCAACTACCTCGAAGCCAAGGCGTTCTGCAACTGGAAAGCCCGGGAGACCGGCCTGCCGGTCCGCCTGCCGAGCGAAGACGAATGGTTCCGGCTGCACGACCTGCACGCGATTCCCGATCAGCCGTACTGGGACAAGGCGCCGGGGAACATCAACCTGGAGTACTGGGCGTCCTCCTGCCCGGTGAGCCGCTTCGCCTTCGGCGACTTCTTCGACCTGATCGGCAACGTCTGGCAGTGGACCGAGACCCCGATCACAGGCTTCACCGGCTTCGAGGTGCATCCTTATTATGATGATTTCTCTACGCCGACCTTTGATACCCAGCACAACCTGATCAAGGGCGGCTCGTGGATTTCCACCGGCAACGAGGCGACCCGCGATGCCCGTTACGCCTTCCGCCGGCACTTCTTCCAGCACGCCGGCTTCCGCTACATCGTCTCTGAACAGGAACTCGCAGAGCCGGAAGCGATGTACGAGACCGACGCCGCAGTCGCCCAGTACTGCGACGCCCATTACGGTCCGGACAAGCTCGGCGTGCGGAACTTCCCGCTCCAGGTGGTGAAGCTTTGCATGGAGGCTATGGCGGATCGACCGAGGCAGCGCGCCCTCGATCTCGGCTGCGCGGTCGGGCGCGCCAGCTTCGAACTGGCAAAATATTTTGACTTAGTCTCGGGGGTCGACTTCTCCGCCCGCTTCATCCGCATTGCCCACCAGTTGCAGGAGAAGGGCGTGATTCACTATCAGCTGCCCGAAGAGGGCGAGATCGTCTCCTTCCATGAACAGCGCCTGGGCGACTTCGGCCTGGCCGAAACCATCGCGAGGGTCGAGTTCTGCCAGGGGGACGCCCACAACCTCAAGCCGCAGTTCACCGGCTATGACCTGGTGCTGGCCGCCAACCTGCTCGACCGTCTCTACGACCCGGCGCGTTTCCTCGCGACGATTCACGAACGCATCAACCCCGGCGGACTGCTGGTGATCGCCTCTCCCTACACCTGGTTGGAGGAGTTTACCAGGAAGGCAAACTGGGTCGGTGGCCTGCGCCGGGCCGGTGAGCCCCTGACCACCCTGGAAGGGCTGCAAGAGCAGCTCTCCGCGCATTTCCGCATGCTCGACGAGCCGCGCGATGTCGCGTTCGTCATCCGCGAGACGGCCCGCAAGTTCCAGCATGCGATCGCACAGCTGACGATCTGGGAACGGTAATCCTGAGCCGGGGTGAAGAACGAAAGGAACTATAACCAATAATAAGGTTTAACCTGAAAACACCCTAACTTGCCACCAAGACACCAAGACGCAAAGAGAAACAATTTTCGTTTAGGTTGCATAAAGCCATTAAGGCCATTCTTGGTGTCTTAGAGACTTGGTGGCGATAATACATTTTTAGGTTATAGATCCGAAAACGAAAGGAGCTGCTATGAACTACAAT
>JBFIMV010000317.1:0-3605 GCA_041611575.1 Desulfuromonadales bacterium
CGCGGTCGCCTCAAACTCGCATGGCTCGCTGGCCATGGGTATCAATGTCAGCATCTCGTACATCAAGGCGGTGACCGGAGGGACTCTCTTCGCAGAAGCCAGTGAGCAGGCTCGCAATCCAAGGCTCGCGTCGTACTCAGTCCAGATTACAGATGAAGGCAAAGCCGTCGTGGCAATTTTTCAAGGGATGGTGTATCGAAAAAATGAGTCGATTATCCCTGACGGCGAAGCCTCCGGGAAGAAATGACGCGTTTTGACACGCTCTTTGTGTGGTGGCCGTACCCATGCATTGTTGAGGGGTGCCAGTCCAGCGAGATGCGACCCGAGAAAGGAGCCCCTTCTTTCGGGGCAGAGCTTGAGCTATAACGTGAACCTTGATTTTTTCATCACCTGAAAGTGATTGATGATCGGGCCTGTTGCAACTGGCAACAGCTCTGATAAATTAATCATGAACTGAATAGAGAGGAGATGACGCATGGGAACCCATTGGATTGAAGAAGGCTGTATCAATTGCGCGGCCTGCGCCGAAGTCTGTCCCGTCGTGGCAATCAGTGAGCAGGACGAGGTACACGTAATCGACAAGGAAATCTGCGTCGACTGCGGAGCCTGCGACGATGTCTGTCCGGTTGATGTTATCAAGTGGGAAACGACAGCTGAGAAATAGGGCCGGCTGATTACTGGAGAATTTTGGAAAGACCTCCTGCTCTCTTTGTCCGGTTCTCTTTATGGAGAGACTCAACGAACCAACTCTTTGTCGTATGTCCCTGTAATCCCCTGACGTTGAGAATCCATGACTATAAAGCCTCACCCCGAAGAACGGGGTGGGGCTTTTTTGCATGCTGTCAAGTTCTTCCCGGTTTCGCCGGATTTATCAATATTACGACAACCATCCCCGCTGGCGGAAGAAGCCGTCGAGCAGGTCGATGGCCCGATCGAGATTAATCATGGAGTTGGCGTAGGAGAAGCGCAGGAAGCCTTCGGCGCCGGCTCCGAAATCGATTCCCGGAGTCAGCGCGACGCCGGTTGCTTCGAGAATTTCCCTGGCCAGGGCGAGGGAGTCGGTGCTGATGTGTCGGGCGTCGGCCAGAACGTAGAAAGCGCCGACCGGCCGGGTGTGGACCTTGAGGCCGATTGCCTAGAGGCGTGGGATCAGATGGCGTCGCCGGCGGTCATACTCCTGGCGCATCTCCTCGACGAAGGGCTTACAGCTCTGCAGCGCGGCCACCCCGGCCAACTGAACAAAACTGTTGGCGCTGATCAGTACGTTCTGATGGAAGGTCTGCAGTGCGCGCATGGCGTCAGGCGGGGCGATCATGTAGCCGAGGCGCCAGCCGGTCATGGCGTAGGCCTTTGAGAAGCCACCGAGCACGTAGGCCGAGTCGGTGAACTCGAGGATGCTGTGTTCTTCTCCTTCGTAGGTCAGGCCGTGATAAATCTCGTCAGAGATCAGCGGAACGGGCAATTCTGCAAGTTTGACAAGTTCCCGGCGGGAGAGGACCGAACCGGCCGGGTTGGCCGGCGAGTTGATCAGCAGGGCGCGGGTGCGCTCGTTGATCATGGGAAGGATATCCTTCGGTTGCGGTTGGAAGCCCTCTTCGGGGCGGGTGCGCAGGAAACGCGGCACACCGCCGATGAAGCGGACGAAGTTTGGATAGCAGGCGTAGCCCGGATTGGTGAGGATGACTTCGTCACCCGGATTGCACAGCGCGGCGAACAGCAGCAGCATCAGTGGGCTGGTCCCTGACGAGACGATGAATCTGCCGGGGTCGATATTCACACCGTAGCGCCTGCGGTAATGGGCCGACAGCGCGCGGCGAAGTTCGATCCGGCCGAGAGAGTGGGTGTAGCGCGTCTCGCCGGCGAGCATCGCCTCCCTGGCAGCTTTGACGATCGGCTCCGGAGTCGGGAAGTCGGGTTCGCCGAGACAGAGATAGATGACTTCGCGCCCCGCAGCTTCAAGTTCCTTTGCCCGTTCCATGATTTCCATGGCCAGGAAGGGCGAAACCTGTGTAACGCGGTCGGCGAGCTGGGTCGGATTATTGTGTGGCAAGCGGGGATCTCCTGTTGCCTAATGGCATTGGTTGCGGCAGGCTTCGATCAGAATTTTTTAGCTGCATTCCTGAGCAATTCCTGAACGGCTTCATCGAACCAGCAGTCGAGCATTTTGACCAGTTTGGCCTGATTGTTCAGCTCATAACGGGCGCGGACAGTCTCGGTGCGGTTCTCTTTTATGATGGCAAAAGAATTGCGTGGCAGGGCGGCCAGGGAACTGACCTTGGCGACGGCCTGATCCTCCACCTCGGCCAGAGGCAGGATGGCGTCAACCAGTCCGATTTCTGTGGCCTCGGCGCTCGGCAGGAACTGGCCATGGTAGGTCATCTCTGTGGCCGCCCGATCACCGACCACCTGGCGCAGGATCAGGTCGGGGAGATAAGGCACCGGCAGACCGATGGTCGACTCGTTGAGGCCGAGCAGCTTCTTGCCTTCGGCGGCGAAGCGGAAGTCGCAGGTCAGCGCCAGAACGGTGCCGCCAGCCACGGCGTGGCCGGTCATGGCGCAGGCGGTCGGCAGGGGCAGTGTGTAAAGGTCGAAGCACAGCCGGTCGAAACGGGTGAAAAAGTCGGTCATGGCGGGCCGATCGAGTTCCACCAGTTCCGGCAGGTTGAAGCCGATGGAAAAGAATTTTTCGTTTCCTGCCAGAACCAGGCCCCTGGCTCTGCCGCGTGCCTCCTCCAGTGAAGACGTCAGGTCGTTGACCAACGTGCTGCCGATGGCATTGGTGGCGCCTTTGTCGAGGCGCAATACGGCAGTCTCGCCCTGCATGGTGATCTTGACTTCTGACATGTTGCGTTCTCCCAGGTGAAGGCCGGCAATGGCTATGAAGTTCAGTCTACAGGCATTGCCCCGTAAAGCTATTTTTCGCGCTTAATTTTGTCAGCGAGGGCTGCGAAAGGAGAGTGGTTGAGCGAGGGGCGGTTCTGGCGGTTTGCCGGGCCGTCGGTGCTGCGCTGTTCCTGAACTCCGCGGGTATGCTCGTGGTCGTGACAGTAGAGGCACAAGAGCTCCCAGTTGCTGCCGTCGGGTGGATTATAGTCGTGATTGTGGTCTCTGTGGTGCACTGTAAGTTCGCGAAGTTTCTTGCCCTCGAATTCACGGGAGCAGCGGCCGCAGACATGGGGGAAGAGTTTCAGCGCTTTTTCCCGGTACCCTGCCTGACGTTGCTGTTCTTCTTTGCGCATCTCCGCGACGATGTGATCGTCCCGCTCTTTATCCGCCATGAAATCTCCTGAGTGCTTGCCTTTTCCGTTTTTTGCCAATGGGCAAATCCCACTTGTTTAAGATTAACTCCGATATGCTGCACTGTTCAAGGAGAAGGCTCTTCGACCGATATTAAAGTATTCCCGGACCGTGGGCAATCTGCGTGTACATGTTCATTTGTGCAAATTCCCCCCGAAATGTTAATCCCTGGGGCAAGAGATGCGCAAGCCAGTAAGCTATTTTTATAAAAAAGCGTTAAATAACAAATGCTTAAAAAAACATAAAAAAATTTTAACTTTTTCTGTTGACATGAATATTATTTAATGTTAAAAGTTTAATCAACAAGA
>JBFIMV010000318.1:0-3599 GCA_041611575.1 Desulfuromonadales bacterium
ACCCTTGGCGAGCCCGGCAATGATCCTCATGATCGGAACAGCCAGTCGACGTCGTCTCCGAGCAGCGCTTGGATCTCCTCGGCCAGCGTTGGGTGCTTCGCGAGATACGGGTCCGTCGCCACGAGGGCAAACGCCTCCCGTCTCGCTTCTTCAAGGATGCGGCCGTCGCGCAATATGTTGACGATACGGAAGTCGGGCAATCCGCTCTGCCGGGTTCCGAGAAATTCACCCGGACCGCGGATCTCGAGGTCGGCCTCCGCAATCCGAAAGCCGTCATTGGTTGACTTCATGACTTCAAGTCGTTTCTCACCGTCTTCGCTGCACCGGTATGATTTCATTAGAATACAGGTACTGGCTCCGGACCCGCGGCCAACCCTGCCACGTAACTGGTGAAGCTGGGCAAGCCCGAAGCGTTCAGCGTGCTCGACGATCATCAATGTGGCGTTCGGTACGTCAACTCCGACCTCGATGACTGTCGTAGAAACCAGCATATCGAGCTCATGACCTTTGAAACGGGCCATAACCTCTTCTTTTTCCGAGGGATTCATGCGTCCATGCAGCAAGCCGAGACGTATCTCGGGAAAGACCTCGTTCTTGAGTTTTTCTGCGCCCTCCGTCGCCGCCAGCAGGTCGCTCTTTTCCGACTCTTCCACCAACGGGAAAACCACGTAAACCTGGTGTCCCATACCGATTTCACGTCTTATTCGTTCATAAACCCAGCGCCGCTGCGCATCCGTGGCCACCAGGGTCTCTACCGGTGTGCGCCCGGGGGGCATTTCATCGATGATCGAAAGATCGAGGTCACCATATAGGGTCAACGACAAGGTGCGCGGGATCGGCGTAGCCGTCATGACCAGAATGTGCGGGTTGTTGCCCTTCTGGCGCAGAACGGCCCTTTGGCGCACACCGAACCTGTGCTGTTCGTCTATGATGCCGAGACCGAGAAGATGAAATTCGACCCCTTCTTGCAGCACCGCGTGGGTACCGACCACCAGGTGCACCTCCCCTGCCCTGACCTGGCGCAGAATCTCCTGTTTTTCGCCGGCCGGCATCTTGCCGCGCAACAGGGCCGCCTTGAGGCCGAGGGCTTCCAGCCATTGACGGAACTGCAGGAAATGCTGCTCCGCAAGGATCTCCGTCGGAGCGACAATCGCCACCTGAGCTTTATTTTCGATGGCGACAAGCGCGGTCATCAGCGCAACGATGGTCTTGCCGCAGCCGACATCACCCTGAAGCAATCGATTCATGGGGTGCGGTGACATCAGGTCTTCCTTGATTTCTCCCAGAACACGACGCTGCGCTGCAGTCAGACGGTAAGGCAGCATGGCGGCCAGTGGACGAGTGTATTGGTGATTCACTGCGAAAGGAATACCCGGTTCCAGCACGACCCCGCGCCGCTTCATGGCCAGGCCGAGTTCGAGGAAGAAGAATTCATCAAAGACCAGCGACAGGCGCGCCTTGTCGCGGCCCTTTTCAAGCAGGTCCAAATCGGTATCATCCGACGGCCAGTGAACCTGTCGCAAGGCATCGGCCAGCGGCATCAAGCGGTGCCGGTCGATGACCTGCTGCGGCAGGGAGGTCTGCACGTATTGAGCAAAACCGTCGACCGCCTGCTTCCACAGCTTGCGCGCGGCGTACTGGGTCACACCTTCCGTCAGGGGATAAACCGGCAGAATGCGGCCGAACGCCAGCGGATCAGCCCCCTGGTAGTCTTCAAGGGACTGGTCCGGCGCCAGGAATTCGACCTCCGGGTGATGAACCTCCCGGGATATGCCGAAGCGTTTGACTTCACCGGAGAAGACGCCGCGTTTCCCGGGCGAGAAACGCTTGACCATCCATTCCCGGCGGTAATGGAACCACTTCAGAACCACCTGGCCGGTACCGTCGCCGACGATAACCTCATAGAGACGACGGCGGGAACGGCTCGTTGACGTTTCGCCACAGGCCAGTATTTCACCGAAAAAAACTTCATGCGTATTCTCACGAAGCTTGGCTATCTTTCTGAATTCACGTCTGTCTTCATATCTGTGCGGCAGGGTGTATAGCAGGTCTTCAACGGTGCGGATGTTAAGCTTGGCGAGTTTTTCGGCGATGCGCTGCCCGACCCCCCTGAGATGTACGACGGGGGTGGACAGGAACTGGCGGGACGTGGCTGTGCGCGCCTGGGTCATCTCCCTCCCCCGTCAATGCGGTGGCGGCAGGCTGATGAAGGGGTCAGATATCGAGAGCGTTGAGGGCGACAAGCATCTCTTCAACATCCAGGCCATGGGCCATGGCCCCCTGGGCGAGGGTCTCATGCTGGGCGCCCATGCAGCCGACACAGCCGAGGTTGAAGGAAGCCAGCACCTTTGCGACCTTCGGGCTCATGCGCAGGGCTTCATGAAAGGTCATATCCTTATTGAAGTTTGCCATTTTGTCTCTCCTCAGGCGTACTTGATGTCGATGATCTCGTAAATGCGTGTTCCCGATGGCACCTTGATGTGCACTTCATCGTCGACACGGTGGCCGATCAGGGCCTTTGCCACCGGACTGTTGATGGAAATGAGCCCCAGCTTGATATCGGCCTCGTCTTCACCGACGATGCGATAGGTCGACTCAACCTCCGATTCGACGTCGAATACGGTAACCGTGGCGCCGAAAACGATCTTGTCCGTTTTGACATCAGTCGGGTTGATCACCTGGGCACGGGCCATCTTGCCGTTGATTTCGGCAATGCGCCCCTCAATGAAACCCTGTCGTTCCTTGGCTGCGTCGTACTCGGCGTTCTCGGAGAGGTCGCCATGGCCTCGCGCCTCGGCAATGTCCTGCACGACGCGTGGCCGCTCTTCCCGGATCAGGCGCTTCAACTCCTCCTGGAGTCGCTGGTATCCTTCCGGGGTCATGGGTACGGTCTGTGACATGTGCGGTCAATCCTTTGTACGAATAAAATTGTTCGGGCGGGGAAACCCGCCCGAACATGATGAATCGATTGCGAAATCTGCAGGGTAACTCACTACCCGTGGCGAGGATAATACTCCTGAAGCGGCGTAACGTCAAGCGTTTCCCTCACAATGGCCAGAATGGCGTCGGTCGCCGCCTGAATTCCGGCGACAGTTGTGAAGTAGGCGACGTTGTACATCAATGCTGCCCGGCGGATCGAAAAGGAGTCGATAATCGACTGAGCGCCGAAGGTGGTGTTGAAAACCAGACTGATCTGATTGCTCTTGATCGCGTCGACACAATGCGGCCGCCCCTCTTTCACCTTGTTGACCGGAACGGCCTGGATGCCTTGGGCACGCAGAAAAGTCGCCGTCCCCTTGGTGGCGATAACTTCAAAACCGGCATTGACCAACTTGCGGACCGAATCGACCACGGCGGCCTTGTCGTCCTCCTTGATGCTGACGAAGACCTTGCCGGAGGTCGGCAGGCGCACGTTGGCGCCGAACTGCGCCTTGGCAAACGCCTTGCCGAATTCCCGGTCGATCCCCATGACCTCTCCGGTCGACTTCATCTCCGGCCCGAGCAATGAGTCGACTCCCGGGAACTTGGTGAACGGGAAGACCGATTCCTTGATCGAATATTGCCCGGGAATGATCTCGTCGTTGATGCCAAGCTCGGAC
>JBFIMV010000319.1:0-3570 GCA_041611575.1 Desulfuromonadales bacterium
GGAGCTCAAGCCTCACCACAATCAGCCGCGCAAGACCTTCAACGATGCCAAGATGGCAGAGCTGGTTGCGTCTATCCGCGAAAAAGGCGTCATCCAGCCCCTGGTCGTGCGGTTTACCGGTGATTATTACCAGATCATCGCCGGCGAACGGCGGTGGCGCGCGGCGCAGAAGGCTGGCCTGAAAGAGGTGCCGGTCGTCATCCAGGATGTCTCGGAGGATTGGGCGCTGGAGAAGGCCCTGATCGAGAATATCCAGCGCGAGGATCTCAACCCCATCGAGGAGGCTGATGCCTATCGCAACCTGATGATGAGTTTCGATCTTTCACAGGAAGAAGTTGCCCGCCGGGTCGGACGTGAACGCTCGACCGTCGCCAATGCCTTGCGCCTTCTGAAGTTGCCGGCCGCCATCCAGCAGGATGTGATCGTCGGTGTGCTTTCCATGGGGCATGCGCGTGCCCTCCTCTCCCTGGACAGTGCCGCGCGCATCCGCGAGGCCCGCGACCAGGTCGTTAAGAAACAGTACTCGGTGAGGCAGACCGAAGCGCTGGTCAAAAAACTCAAGGGCAGTGACGGCAAGACGGTTGTGCGCAAAAAACCGGTCGACCCGGAGCTGGCCGAGCTGGGAGCCCGCCTGCAGCGCGCACTCGGCACAAAAGTAAACATCCTCCCCCAGGCGCGTGGCGGCAAGGGCGGCAGGATCGAAATCCGCTACTATTCAGCCGAGGAGCTGGAGCGTCTGCTCGATCAGCTCAGCGCGCGCTGATCGGTATAAGTACTTACTGAAATAAGACACCATATTCAGGACTTAACTTATGTTCGGCAAAAAGGAAAAAGAAATCATGCGCAAAGAGACCCCGATTGAAAAAAGTGAAATTAAAGCGTTTCTCGGCCCAGGCAGCCAGTTCGAAGGCAAGTTGGTGTTCAACGAGATCGTGCGCCTCGATGGCGCGTTTCGCGGCGAAGTGACTTCGCACGATACGTTGATCGTTGGTGAAAGCGCCGACATCCAGGCCGACATCCAGGTCGGCACGCTGATTCTCAGCGGACGTTTCAAGGGGAATGTCAAGGCGAAGACCCGCGTTGAACTGCGTGCCCCGGCGCAGGTAGACGGGACGATCGAGACACCCGCTCTCTCCGTGGAGGACGGGGTCTCCCTCAACGGGACGATCAATATGAACCTCGGTGACGTCAGCGGCGGAGCCAAGCCGGTTGCCGGAGCCGAAAAGAAGTAGGCAGCCCGACAGCATTCAATGCGGTCAACGGCTAAGGCAGGGTCTTGAAGAAAAGCTTCGGCCGGAGGATTAGTTTTAGCAAAAGTCCCTTGACATGGGCAGGGTGCTGTGATAGTCATCTCCTGCTTTGGCCACCGGGTCAGGGTGCTTTTCCGGCATCTCCAAGACTGTATACAGTATACCGAAGTGCCCGCGCGGCACAAACCTAACGAAGGAATAAGACGGTGATCAAGCTCGACTGGACACTGTTCCTGCAATTTGCCAACTTCATTGTTCTGATGGTCGTACTCAATGTGCTGCTTTTCAAGCCACTGCGTGCGGCGTTGCAGGCGCGCAGGGATGCGATCGAAGGCTCAAGGGCCAAGGTTCAGGATATCGACGAACAGGTACAGGCTCAGGTTGCCCGCTACGAAGCCCAGCTGCAGGAGGCCAGGACGCAGGGCAGCCAGGAGCGTGCGGCGCTGCGCAAGATGGCCCAGGATGAAGAAACTCGCATTCTCACCGAGGCGAACCGCCTGTCTGCCGACAAACTTCAGGAGATCAAGGGGTTGATCACCAAGGAGGCCGGCGAAGCACGCCAGAGCCTGCGCCGTGAAACCGAAACCTTGGCCAGGGATATCGCCGGCCGGGTGCTGGGGAGGGCTGTCTGATGTCATACAAGAGAGCTAACGTTCGGCACCTGTTGCACATTCTCCTGGCGGTGAGCCTGATGCTCCTCCCCTCTCTGGCGTTTGCCGCCGGAGGAGGTCATGCAGACAGCGGCGCCGTTCTCAAGGATTTCCTCTATCGGGTCTTCAATTTCTCGCTGATGGCCGGCTTGCTGTACTTCTTCGTCGCCAAACCGATTCGCAATGGCCTGAAGACCCGCCGCGAGGACATCGCGAAAGCCCTTGCCGAGGCCCAGTCGGCCCGCGAGGAGGCCGAGGCCAAGCATCGTGAATACAGCGAAAAGCTTGCCAAGGCGACCGAAGAAATTACCGAGATAAGGGCCTCCATCAAGCGCGATGGCGAAATGGAGCGCGACAGGATCCTGGCCGCAGCGAAAGAGATGGCCGCCAAGATCGAAAAAGAGACGGAAAACAAAGCCTCAAGCGTGGTTACCAAGGCTCGTACGGAGTTGCGTGAGGAAGCCGCACGCCTGGCCGTCGAACTCGCCGAGGAACTGCTGAAAAAGCAGGTCACCGCCGCCGACCAGAAGCGGCTGGTTGATGAATACCTGCAGAAAGTGGGAGAACTCCATTGAGCGTCAGTGCCCTCACCCGCCGGTATGCCAAGGCCCTGGTCGAACTCGGCGTGGAACAGCAGGCCGTAGAGGCCTACGGTGACGAACTGTCCAGTGTCAAGGCTGTCCTGGCCCAGGAGGAACTGTTCCGTCAGCTTCTCGTAAGCCCCACCCTCACCCTGGCAAAGAAGGAAGCCATGCTGGCCGATCTTTGCAAGGTCCTCGAGGTGTCCGAAGGAATGACACGCTTCCTCGGGCTGTTGCTGAGCAAGGGGCGGATCGCTTACCTCGGACAGATCGAAGAAAACTATCGTCGCCTGGCAGACGAGTTGTCCGGCATCCTCAGCGCGAAAATCACCTCGGCTACCGCCCTGGATGATGCTCAGCGGCAGGCGATCGCCACCAGCCTCGAAAAGCAGACCGGCAAACAGGTCGCCGTCACGGTTCAGGTTGATGCCACCCTGATCGGTGGTCTCCAGGCCGAGATCGGCGGACGCCTGTTCGACGGCAGCATCAAAACTCAACTTAAACGAATCGAAGAATCCTTAACGAAAGGGTGATGAGGTCGTCACAATGCAAATCAGAGCAGAAGAAATCAGTGCGATAATCAAGAAGCAGATCGAGAACTTCGGTCGTGAAGTCGAGGTCAGCGAGACCGGAACGATCATTTCGGTCGGTGACGGTATTGCCCGTATCCACGGCCTTGACAAGGCCATGGCCGGCGAGCTGCTGGAATTCCCGGGCAACACCATGGGCATGGTCCTCAACCTTGAAGAAGACAACGTCGGCGCCGCGATTCTCGGTGAATCCGAGCATATCAAGGAAGGCGATACCGTCAAGCGCACCGAGCGCATCGTCCAGGTGCCGGTCGGCGAGGCTTTGATCGGGCGCGTGGTCAACGGTATCGGTATCCCGATCGACGGACTGGGCGATATTGAAACCGAAACCTTCAGCAAGGTTGAAATCAAGGCCCCCGGCATTGTCGAGCGTAAATCGGTGCATGAGCCGATGCAGACCGGCCTCAAAGCGATCGATGCCATGGTCCCCATCGGCCGCGACCAGCGTGAGCTGATCATCGGCGACCGTCAGACCGGAAAAACGGCTGTTGCCGTCGAC
>JBFIMV010000320.1:0-3557 GCA_041611575.1 Desulfuromonadales bacterium
GCTCATCAACCTCGGCTTTGCCGGTCGTGAACCGCTCACCGATGCCAATCTGTCACGACTCGAGGCGTGGGGGGTCCCGCTCAACCCGAGCAACATTGATGTCATCTACCCCTACTGCAACGCTCAGGGACACCCGTATTGTTACAAGCTCGAAGAAGGGCTGCCGCGCTTCGTCACCGAAATCGGCATCGCCCTGCCGGAACTGGTGCTCGACGTCCACGGCTGCGTCGGCACTCGCCCCGACGACCGCCGGGTCGTGGTTGGTCTTGGCGGCCTGCCCCCCTTTGCCGAGCCGGAGCATTTCGGCACATTCCGCGAGGAGGCTGGCGTGCTGCATCTGCAGCCGAACGACAGCCTCCGCCAGGGGCTGGCCCTGGTGCGCGAGCTGTCCGACACCATGTACGTTCAGCTCTGCAGCAGCGCTCACCGTTGCTATAATTTCGCCCTGCTGGGCGGCATGCAGCTGCTTGGCGCCATGGTTGACCCGCACGCCGACATCGGCAGCCTGCTCGAGGGTGAAGAGCGGGCCTTTCTGCCGGGTGAAGACGTGCGCTGGATCCCGGGTGCCGGCGCCAACGCCCTGCAGCGGCACGCTGCCCGCAAGCTCAACCCGCAGGCACTCTGCCTGCACGTCGAAATACCTACGGCGGTACGACGCAAAATGGTCTTGCGACTCAGGGCGCTGGAGATTGAATCTTCGCTCGATGCAAGCGGTCTCTAGCTGGGCTCATCGCCCGGGAGGGTTTGATCAGGGAAGGATGGCGGTGGTGTCGCTGAAAAAAATCTGCAAGACTAAGGACCTAGAACGACATTCAGGATGGTTTTGAGTTGATAATCTTTTATCGGCTTTTGCAGAAAAGTCGCAATCCCTATTTCCTTTGCTTCTTTTTTCCTGCCTTCATCCTGCTCTGCCGAGAGCATGACGATGGGAACAAACTTGCAATTGGGCAGTTTCTTGGCCTCTGCGGTAAATTGGATTCCATCCATTTCCGGCATGATGAGGTCGGTAAAAATGAGACTGAACTTTGTGTTTTTCAATAAAGCGTACGCTTCCGGGCCACTGCTTGCCGTGGTAACCTCATAGCCGAGGTCTTCAAGAAGATACTGCATCATGTCGAGCACCGTCGGGCAATCATCGACAACCAGAATTTTCTTCATGATAACTCCGCAGCTCAATCAGAAGTCGTTATGTCGGCCAAACCATCTCTCAGCTTGAAAAAGCAAGCCCTGCGACTTGCGCCAATTGCAAGGCTGCCAGGCACACCTTGCGAATACTAACAGACGTCTGCGCATATTTCTCTCACAATAACACCTTTCCGGAAGGGATACACCCCTCTTCTAGACCGGTAAAGTGTCAGTAGATCACGATGTAACCGTGCCTGGTGGCTATCCGCGAGATTTCCAGGACATCCGCGATCTGGTAGCTTTCACCATCGAGTACGAACGTGTATCCGCCTTCCGGATTCGGCTTGGCGAGTTCGATGAGGTATTCGAAACTGGCGGTCTTGATCGTTTCCATCACTCTCTCCCGATTATCAGAGCAGGGACATCACCTCAGCGTGCAGTTGCCGATTGGCAGCGGCAATGACGAATCCGCCGTTCAGTGGCAGCCGCCCCCGGGCGTCGGTGACCACACCACCGGCCGCTTCGATGATCGGGATCAGCGGGATGATGTCATAGGGCTGCAGCGTGTCCTCGACCACCAGGTCGACCTGGCCCAGCGCCAGCATGCAATAGGCGTAGCAGTCGCCGCCGAAGCGCTGCAGCCTCGCCTTGCTGGCAATGCGCCGGAAAGCCGCCAGGTGGTCCGGTTCGACGAACATGCTCTCGTGGGTGCAATAGAGGAGCGCTTCGGCGAGGCACGATGACTGTCGACTGCGAAGCGGGGTGACCTGGCCCCGGTGACGGAGGAAGGCTCCGGCGGCGCTGCCGTAATACAGCTCACCGGTCATCGGCTGGTTCATCAGCCCGGCCAGAACCCGCTCGCCCTGTCGCAACCCGAGGAGCAGCCCCCAGGTCGGCAGGCCACTGATAAAAGCCTTGGTGCCGTCGATCGGGTCGATCACCCAGCTGAGATCGGAGTCACCCGGGGTAATTCCTTCCTCTTCGCCGACCACGCCGACACCGGGGAAGCGGCGTCCCAGCTCCGCCCGCAGGTAGGCTTCGACTTCGCGGTCGGCCCGGGTCACGGGATCGAAGCGGCCGCCATCCAGCTTGTTGTCGATTTCCAGCGGTTGGCGGAAATAGCGCAGGGCGAGCTGCCCGGCCCTCTGAATGGCCTGCTGCGCGAAGGCGAGTGCTTCGGCAACCTCGTTCGATGACAATGCTGTCGCGATATGTTCGGTACCGTTTGCCGTCATGATTCCTGGTTCCTGTCAGTGCCGTGGAACGCGGTGCGCTTTATTGCCGCGCCAGGCGCAGGTTCTCCACTTCATGTTCGAAGTTGCTGCGGAAGGGGTTGATGTCAAGACCGCCACGGCGGGTGTAGCGGGCGTAGACCGTGAGCTTTTCCGGTCGGCAGTATCGCATCAGGTCGACGTAGATGCGCTCGACGCACTGCTCATGGAACTCGTTGTGCTCGCGGAAGGAGACCAGGTAACGCAGCAGCGCAGCCGCATCGATCCGCGGCCCGGCATAACGCACCAGCACACTCCCCCAGTCGGGCTGACGGGTCACCAGGCAGTTGCTCTTCAGCAGGTGGCTATGCAGCTCCTCGACGACCGGCTTTTGCGGGTCGGCCGCGTCCTCAAGCAGGGCGGGGTCGAGGTGATAGCTGTCGATCTGCACATCGATCTCATCGATGCAGCGCCCCGGCAGGGTGCCGAAGGTTGCCCCGGCGAACTCGGCCGCCGGCATGAGGCGCACATCGACCGGCGCCCCGGCGGCGCCACCGAGGTCCTGGCTGAGCAGGGCGCGGACATTTTCAAAGTCGGCGAAACGGGTCTGGTTGAACGAATTGAGATAGAGCTTGAACGATTTCGACTCGATCAGGTTGGACGATTCGCAGGGGATGCGGAACTCGGCCATGGCGACCACCGGTTTGCCCGTCGGCGTCAGCCAGGAGAGCTCGTAGGCGTTCCAGATGTCGACGCCGTAAAACGGCAGGTCAGGCGACAGGCCGAGCTCGTCGCGCTTGAGACGGCGCGGCACGGGGCAGAGCAGACCGGGGTCATACTCCGAGGCGTAGGCGGTCGGTTTGCCGAGCGGCAGCTTGGCTTCGAAATCATGCATAATTACGATACTCTGCCAGAAACAGCACATATTTCAACCGAAAAGCACTCAGCACTCGGCACTCAGCACACCTCTCTCATCGCTCATCGCTCAGCACTCGCCTCACCCTCCCGTCAGTTTGGCAAACATCGCCGAGAGGCTGATATTTTCACCCTCTTCTATCAAGTGTACTCCTGCGCGCGGCTCGTCACGCCGCACCTCCTCCGGAATCTCGGCAAGGAAGCGGCTGACCTGGCGCGATTCGGCCTTGCCGTACTTCATGCGCGCGTCGGCATGCAGGATGGTCAGCTTCTCGCGGGCGCGGGTGATGCCGACATAGCAGAGCC
>JBFIMV010000321.1:0-3548 GCA_041611575.1 Desulfuromonadales bacterium
CTCTCGACCGCATCCCCGAAGGTGAACTGATCGAGAAAGACCTTGTTGGTCGCCTTGAGTTGCCCTCCGTCAATGGCGTATTCGAGCGCCAGGTTGAGCTTCCCCTTTTCAATCAGGTACCCTGCAAAAGTTCCTGAATAGGGCGAGAAGGGGCTCATTTCAATGTCAGTGAAATCCATCTTCAAATCAAGGAAAAGATCCTCGGCCAGCGGATTGGCTCTGCCCGTTATGGACAATGGCGACTGGTTGCGGAGGCTGCCGCGCAGGTCGATCTCGGCGCTGGCGTCGGCTGCGGAGCTGAGACCGGTGATACGACCGCCGAGCTTGCGCATGTCGGCATGAAATGGCCTCGGGAGGTTGCGGTCGGTGAAGTCAACCTGGCCACCCTGCAGGACGATCGTGTCGATGCGTATCTGTGGTCGCGGTGCTTGAGCCTCCTTGTCGCCGTCCTGACCTGACGCGTCGCGCGCTTTATCTGCGGCCTGCGCGTCTTCCCTGCGGAAAGCTTCGACCAGGTTCAGCTTTGCCTCCTGGTCAATCAGAACCTTGGCGAAATAGTCGCTGAGGGTGACCGAGTCGACCGTCAGTTGCAGGGGCGACAGCTCTCCCTGCGCGCCGGTGATCTGCAGGCTGTCCCATTTCACCAGGTCTTCACGGTGTTTTTTGTCGATCAGGTGCAGACGGCTGATGCCGAGGTCGCCATTGAATGCCAGGGTGGTCGTCGCGGCGGTGGACGCTGCCCGGGCACTCAACCTGGCGTCCAGAGTGCCGTCTGTCAGGATCAGGTCGGTTTGCTCAGACAGGTATGGGGCGAGCGGCAGGAGCGGGAGACGTCTGAGCCGGCCGTTGAGCGCGATTCTCTGTTCAGCGAGCCGCAGCGTACCATCGAAG
This sequence comes from Desulfuromonadales bacterium, assembly GCA_041611575.1. GTDB lineage: Bacteria > Desulfobacterota > Desulfuromonadia > Desulfuromonadales > BM103 > JBFIMV01. The sequence continues at coordinate 892 of JBFIMV010000321.1, forward strand.
CGTAGCTGTCCCTTCGGCGGCAAACTCGCGCTCAGCTTGAACGAGCTGGAGATTTTTTCCGGCATCGCAAGGTTGCTCATTTCCAGACTGATACTGTCCAACCTCAGGTGGGCTGGCTGTTCCGGGAAACGGTCACGAAAATCAACGAATCCCTCATCGAAATTAAACGTGTCGACCCGGAATTTGAAGGCCGGACCGGTTCCAGACGGTTCACGAGTCTGCGGAGGAGCACCGCCCGCCAGGATCGGCAGGTTGTCCGACTGGAAAGAAAAGGTGCCCTTCCGATCCCTGGAAAATCGCAGCCTGGTGCCGCTGGCTGCCGCGCTCGCCAGTTCCAGGCTATTGCTGGCGAGCTTGTAGGACAATCCGTCGAGGGCTATCTGGCGGACGTCAACGCCTTCCTTCTCCGTGAAGGGGACAGACAGACCCGAGAGCTCCACCTTGCCGTCACGCAACAGGAAGGGTTCGTCAGGCGTCACGGCCAGATGTGCCCTGGCGTCGAGCTTGCCGCCGAGCGGTACGGCTGCGGCCGATTGGTAATAGGGGAGATAGGCGGCCAGGGGCACCTGTTTCAGGTGGGCATCAAGGGCGATGACCAGAGGTGTTATGGTCAACTCGCCGTTCACGGTCAAGGACTCGCCGCGCTCGGTCTCAAGGGCCAGGCTCAAAGGCATCGGCCGGTTTTTCTCGAGGGAAAATTCCTTGACGTCGACGTTGATCTCCCTGGCAACGCTGGCAAATCCGCCTGAGGGCAGATCATCTCTGAAAGAGACGAGACCATCCCGTAATGTCAGGGCATCAATGCTCAGCTTCAAAGGCGTTCCCTCCTCGGGGCCGGTATCCTGTGCCTGGTCAGCAACCTCTTTCGGAGGTGCGGGCATCTTGAGGCGTGCATGGTTCCAGATGCCGCCCGCATCCCGATTGACCCGCACTTCCAGGTTGAAGAGGTTCAGTGCGGAGATACGGATGTCCTTGTCCAGCAGGTTGGAGGGTGCCAGCTCGCAACGCAGCATGGGGAGAAAGAACAGCTGCTGATCGAGCCGGTCATAGATATCCAGTATGGTCAGATCGACCTGCCCGCCCAGGGTCAGCCGGGGGGCTTCGGAGGCTGTCATCCGGTAGCGCAAATCGAGATCGAAGCTGAGATGGCCGCTCTTGAGGATGACCGGCAGTTCCAGCGGCACGTAGGCGAGGTAATACGGCAGATCGATGTTGTCCAACGCCAGCCTGACCTCTAGTTCCTGGGCTTCGGCGAAGGGTTTGAGCGTTCCGTCCAGTCGGACCGGCGCGTCGTTGACCAGGGCTTTCACGAGCGGCTGCACCGGGCGATCAACCAGGTAGGGCAGGTTGCCGATGAACGGCACCGCCAACTCGAACTCCCGGACGGTGTGGCGGATATCCTCTTCCAGGCTGCGGTCGTCGAGGTCGAGGCTGCCGTTGTGAATGACCAGGTTGTTGATCGAAAACAGCGCCGGTTTTTTTTCGTCGGTGCCCGCAGTTTCGTCTGGCACCGGGAGAAGGTCGCTGTAGTTGAAACGGTTGCCAGGCAGCTTCTCGAGGTGAACATAGGGCTTCTGCAGGTACAGTTCTCGCACGATCGGGGCACGTTTCAGCAGGGACTTGGGACTCAGGGCGACTTTCAGCACATCCCAGGAGACGAAGACCTGGGAGTGGTCCTGTTCGCTCAGAGAGAGTTGCCGGATTTCGACAGCCAGCTGGATTGGGTTCAGGCTGATTGCGCCGATCTCGAGAACCCGCCCGGTTTCCTCCGCAACCCAGCGTTGTGCCCGATCGCGGACGATGCCGGGCAGGATCAGGACGAGGAACAGCATTGCAAGCGTTATGAGTGCAAGGACTGCCAGGGCAAGGCGTTTCCAGGTGAACATCGGTCAGGTCCTGGTCAAGAGGTTTATCTGAAAGGCTAGCAGGTCTGGCCCGTGACGCAATCCCCGAGCCAACAGACGTGGTCTGCTGCAGAGATATGAAACGTTTCCCGCAGAAAGAGACGGAAAGCTTGACACGGTTTAAACGTTTGTTTAAATCATGTGTATGATTTTTCTGCGACGGGGTTCCAGGGGGAATGAGGTCACGATGGGTCAGCTTGATACCAAGCAGAGAATATTGAACGCGGCCGAGCAGTTGTTCGCCAGGCAGGGATATCATGCCACCTCGCTGCGCGCCATCACTGCGGCTGCCGGGGTTAACCTGGCGGCGGTCAACTACCACTTCGGCGGCAAGGAAGGTTTGTTGGAGGCCGTCTTTCTGCGGCGGCTTGAGCCTTTGAATGCCTCCCGGCTGGAGCAGCTGGAAGCCGTTCTCTCTGCAGCGGAGCAGTCGGGAAGGATACCTGAGTGTCGAGAGATCCTGCGTACTTTTGTCGCACCGACCTTCCGGTTGCGCGACCTTGGTGCCGAAGCTGAAAATTTCGTCGCCCTGGTCGGTCGGGCGCTCGCCGAACCCCGGGGGGTGCCGATGTCGATCTTCGTGCGCCACATGGCGCCGCTCCTTGAGCGGCTGCACCTGGCCCTTGCGCGGTCCCTGCCGCAGCTGTCACGTGAGACCCTCTTTCTGAGACTGCATTTCCTGATTGGCGCCCTGAGTCACATCATGCGCTGCAACGAAAAGTGCATGATGGTGCCGGAAGGCATTGAAGTTGA
>JBFIMV010000322.1:0-3535 GCA_041611575.1 Desulfuromonadales bacterium
ATTCGTCGGCCGGCGCCCGGAAGCCAACGCCCTGGCCGCCCGCCTGGTCTACGCCGCAACCGAACTCAGTGACAATCCCGCAGGAGAATTGCGCTATGCCTGATCCACGTTTCAAGGTCCTCACCTCGGCCAGCACTTCCGGCCCGGGCGATGCCGGTCGCACCGGCTCCTGGCGCGTCGAGCGCCCGGTCATCGACATGGGCCGCTGCATTCCGGCCAAGACCGGCAAGCACGCCTGCCACCTCTGCTGGCTGTACTGCCCGGACAGCGTCGTCAGCAAGGACATCGAGCCGACCATCGATCTCGAATACTGCAAGGGCTGCGGCATCTGCGCTGAAGAATGTCCCGCCGAGGCGATCCGCATGGTCCCCGACGCCGACTTCATCGAAGGAGGGAGCCGTGGCTAAGACGATCATCGAATCCGGCAACGTCGCCGCGGCCATGGCGGTGCAGCTCGCCCGCGCCGAGGTTATCGCCGCCTACCCGATCACACCACAGACGCCGGTCACCGAAAAGCTCTCCGAGCTGATCGTAAAAGGCGAAATGGACGCCGAGTACATCGCCGTCGAGAGCGAACACAGCGCCATGTCGGTCTGCATCGGCGCCGCCAGCTGCGGCGTGCGGTCCTTCACCGCCACCTCGTCCAACGGCCTGCTCTACATGAGCGAGCAGCTGCACTGGGCGGCCGGAGCGCGCCTGCCGCTGGTCATGTGCGTCGTCAACCGCGGCATCGGCGCCCCCTGGTCGGTGTGGAACGACCACCAGGATGCCATCAGCCAGCGCGATGCCGGCTGGATCCAGGTTTTCGCCAGGGACCACCAGGAGATCGTCGACACGACCATCAAGGCCTTCCGCCTCGCCGAGCTGGTGCACATCCCGGTCATGGTCAACTACGACGGCTACTACCTGTCGCACACCTACATGCCCTTCGAACCACTTGACGCGGCAGAGGTCGACGCCTTCCTGCCGCCCTGCGAATACAAACACGCGCTCAACCCGGAGCGCCCGGAGAGCCTCAACACCGTCACCCTGCCGGACGCACGCCTCGACGTCAACGGCGTCAAGCGCGGTGGCTACATGGACATCCGCCACAACCTCCACCAGGAGATGTGCCTGGCGATGGAGGTCTGGGAGGAGATCGACCGCGACTTCCAGTCGCGTTTCGGCCGCGGCGGCGCGCCGCTCGTCTCCCCCTACCTCTGTGACGATGCCGAGTTCGTGGTCGTCGCCATGGGTACCCTGGCCAACCAGCTGCGGGTCGTTGTCGACCGCCTGCGCAGCGAAGACGGCCTGAAAGTCGGCGTCCTCGCCGTGCAGATGTACCGCCCCTTCCCCAACGCTGTGGTCGCTGAAGCGCTGCAGAAATTCAAGGGCATCATGGTCTTTGAAAAAGGCTTGAGCTACGGCGACCAGGGAGCGCTCTACGGCGACATCAAATCAGCCCTCTACCCCTACCCGGCGCGCCCCCGCCTGCACAACTACATCGTCGGCCTCGGCGGGCGCGACATCCCGACCGAGTCGCTCTACCAGACGGTGAAGGCCGACTGCGAGCAGAAGACCATCCTCCCGCCGGCGCAGGCGAATGCGCCGCAATGGATCGGATTGCAGCTATGAAAACCAATGCCAGGACGACTGTCCTCAACCTCACCGAAGAAGAGTTCATGCACCCGGGCAACCGCGCCTGCAGCGGTTGCAGCCTGAGCATCCTCTACCGCATCGCCCTCAAGGCGCTCGGCCGCGACTGCATCTTCGTCGTGCCGCCATGCTGCCTGACGGTCGTGCAGGGGCTCCACCCGGTCGCCGCCACCCAGATGCCGGTCCTCAACTGCACGTTTGCCTCGACGGCGGCCGTCGCCACCGGTGTGCGCGCCGCCATGAAGCGCCTCGGCCGCAAGACGCAGGTGGTCGCCTGGGCCGGCGACGGCGGCACCGCCGACATCGGCATTCAGGCTCTGTCCGGAGCCCTGGAGCGGGTCGAGGACATCATCTACATCTGCTACGACAACGAAGCCTACATGAACACCGGCGTGCAGCGCTCCGGCACCACCCCCGGCGGCGCCCTGACCACCACCACGCCGTTGTACGGCAAGACCGAGACCAGCAAGAACGTGCCGGCGATCATCGCCGCCCACAACCCGGCCTACCTCGCCACCTGTTCCGCCAGCTACCCCCTCGATTTCCACGACAAGCTGCTCAAGGCCAAGGAGATCCGCGGCCTGAAGTACCTGCACATCCAGACGCCCTGCCCGCCAGGCTGGGGGATCGAGGAACACATGACCGTCTCGATCGGCCGCGCCGCGGTCGAATCCGGCCTGTTCGACCTCTACGAGATCGAGAACGGCCGCAAGCGGCTCACCGGCGTTTCGGAGCAGCTGTTGAAGAAACCGCTCCGACCGGTGACCGATTACCTCGACCACCAGGTGCGCTTCAAGAAACTGGATGCTGAGAGGATTCAGGCCATGCAGGAGCAGATCGACGCGAAATGGGCCGGCTACCGGGAGGAGTTCACCTCATCCTGACCGGAACAAGGTGATGAGTGAAGCTGCTTACCTGACCTTGTACCGCAGCGGTGAGCTTGCCAAGCGGGCGCAACGGGCCCGTGACAGGCTTGCCGATTGCGATCTCTGCGCCAACCGCTGCCGGGTGAACCGACTGACGTCGGCACACCTGGCACGCTGCCACACCGGCGAACAGGCGGTGGTCTGCAGCGCGGGACCGCATCACGGAGAAGAAAGACCCCTCTCCGGCCGTCGCGGTTCCGGCACCATCTTCTTCTCCTGGTGCAACCTCGGCTGCGTCTTCTGCCAGAACTGGGAGATCAGCCACCAGGGCGAAGGGCGCAGCATGAGCGCCGCGGCCCTGGCACGCCAGATGCTGGCCCTGCAGGGGGCCGGCTGTCACAACATCAACCTCGTCTCCCCCAGCCACGTCATCCCGCAGGTCCTCGCCGCCCTGGCACTCGCCACGGACCAGGGGCTGACCCTCCCCCTGGTTTACAACAGCGGCGGCTACGACAGCGCCGAGGGACTGGCCCTGATGGACGGGGTGATCGATATCTACATGCCGGACATGAAGTTTGCCGACTCCCGGGTCGCGGCCCCTTATCTCGGCGTGACCGATTACGCGGAAGTCAACCGGGCGGCCGTCCGCGAGATGCATCGCCAGGTCGGCGACCTCTTGCTCGACGGCGCCGGTATCGCCCGGCGCGGCCTGCTGGTGCGCCACCTCGTCCTCCCCGGAAACCTCGCCGGGACCGACCGCATCCTTGCCTTCCTCGCCCGGGACATCTCCACCGACACCTGGCTGAACCTGATGGACCAGTACCGCCCGTGCTATCGCGCCGGCGACTACCCGGAGCTCTCCCGGCGACCGACGGGCACGGAACTGCGCGCGGCGCGCGCAACGGCGAAAAGCCTCGGCTTGCACCGTCTCGATTGAACCGGATCCGTCAGGCCTGCGACACAGCCACATCAATCGGCAGTCGCACCGTGACGCAGGTGCCGGAACCGCGCCGGCTCTCGATGCGGATTTCGCC
>JBFIMV010000323.1:0-3526 GCA_041611575.1 Desulfuromonadales bacterium
CAACTGGTGGACTTTCTCGAAGACAAAAAACCTGTAGGAAACATTTTCAATCACTACAACTTAGGTGGATATCTGATATATAAAATGTCTCCGGACATAAAGGTTTTCATTGATGGTCGAGCAGACATGTACGGAGAAAAAATATTGAATGATTATGAATCCATCGTTACACAAACTCCTGGTTGGGAAAGATTGTTCGATCATTACAAGATTGAATGGGTTGTTTATGATACAAACTCCGAACTCATCACGCGCCTGATGCAATCAGGAGGCTGGCAGATGGAATACACCGGCAAGCATTTCGCAGTCATTTCAAAAAATGCCTTTTAATATTGCCCGGTGTCGTAAGTGTTTCTCTGCAGGAGGTAATATGCGATGCGTGGTCTAGAGAGCGGAAGACTTGAGCGAGCTTTGGAGAACAACTGCGGGAGAATCCTGAATCGAGATTGACCTTCGATTGAGAAGCTTTTTGTCAAAAGCGTTAAAGACACAGGGGGGCACCATTTGGTGCCCCCCTGTGTTTCTCGTACCAGAATGCGGTTTCGTATCAGCCCAGCCAATCGCAAATGAGATCGATCGCCTCGACCATCTTGAAACAATGCGTGGAGAGAAAGTCTTCGGGAAGAGTCTCGTGCAGCGGGGTACGTTCGGCTGCCGCCAGCGCCTTGGCACCGTCGAAATCGACCAGGGCGATGCGTGCCGTCAGCTCTTGTTCCGGACGACCGAAGGCCGTGCCGGGGAGGAAGGCGACGCCGGTCTCTTCCAGGATGCGCTCACACAACTCGGTGCTGGTCGTTATGCCGCGCGCCTGCAGCTTGCCGCTGTGTGCAGTGAAATCCGGCAGCATGTAGAAGGCCCCCTGTGGCGGGGCGACGAAGACGTCGCTGGCCACAAACCTTGCCAGGACGTGGTCGTTGAGCGTTTTGAGGATGCGCCGTGAGTGGCTGAGATAGGCTTCGATGCGCGGGCCGCCGCGGAAGGCCCGCACCGCGGCGTACTGGATCGGCGCGCTGGTGGCGGTAAAGGTTTCACTGGCCACCACCGACATCCCTTCGACCAGCCACTCGAGGTTGGCCGGGAAGGCGAAGGTCCCCAGACGCCAGCCACCGGCGCCGCACCACTTGCTCAGCCCGCTGCTGATGATCGTCCCCTCCGGGTAATAGCGGGCGATCGAGGTGTGCGCCCCTTCGAAATTGAGCTCGCCATAAATCTCGTCGGACAGCATGATGATCCGGTACTTGCGTGCCACCTCGGCCAGGGCGGCGAGCTCCTCGTCAGTGTAGCTGCAACCGGTCGGGTTGTTCGGGTAGTTGAGAATAACGACCCGCGGCTTGCTTGGGTCCTTGGCACAGAGCTTCTCCAACTCATCCGGCGTCAGCAGCCAGCGGTTGTCACGACGGGTCGGCAGCCAGTGGACGTGGCGGCCGGCGATCTGTGCCTGGGGAGCATAGGAGACCCAGCTCGGCGTCGGAATCACGAGGTCACCGTAATAGACCAGCTGCAGGATGAACATCAGCTCCTTGGAGCCGGGACCAATGAGAACGTGTTTCGGCTGGATATTGAGGTTCTGGGTGCGCTGGTAATAGCCGGCGACCGCTTCCTGCAGGGCAGGCAGGCCACGCACTGGCAGGTAATCCTTCTGGTGGGCGTTGGCCTGCAACTCCTCGACCACCGGCAGGGGGACAGGGAACGGCGACTGGCCGAGGCCCAGCTTGTAGACCTTTCGCCCCTCAGCGATCAGGCGATTGCTCCGCTCGTTGATTCCCAGGGTCGCCGAAACCGGCAGACCGCGCACATTCAGATTCAGGTGAATTTGGTGTTCCATCATGCTCTCCTTGGGTTGATCCAAGCCATGAGATCATATATTCATGGCTTCCTCTGTGAGTTGGCGCTTTAGCCGAAAACTCTTTCCAGGTGCGCGTGCAGCATCGCCAGAAAAGCCGCTTCCGAATCGCCCCGGTAAACCAGCGATGAGGCTATTTCAGAAGCCAGCATCGCTGAACGGTACTTCGGCGGCAGACTCCGGATCCGCCGCTTGTAGCGCTGGTTCTCGCGCAGCAGGCGCGGCAGGTGCGCCTCAATCGCCTTGCGGAACAGGGGCTGCTCACACAGCTCGGGGTTGGCCTGGAAGAAGTTGTAAAGTCGGGCGTAATGGCTGTTGATTTCGGTGCTGACTGCTGCGGATATCTCGGTACAAAGCAGATTGCTGCCGGGCTCGCGGCGGCGCTTGAGGATCAGCCGCGCCTCGTCGCCGGCTCTTTGCTCGAGAATCTCGAGAACATCGGCGACATAGCGCTGCTTGTTGGCCAGGAACTCTTTCTCGGTCAGCAGCAGGTTGGCGATGATTTCATAGGAAGAGGAGATCACGCCGCATTTGTTGGCCGATGCATCGCGCATGATCAACACCCCGCGACGCTGCAATTCGATACGCGCCTCCGGCGTCAGGAACGAGTTGGCCCCTTCGACGATCACCCGCACGGTCGCCTTGCCCTCATTATCAAGCAGGCGCTGCCAGTTGCTGCCGTCGATCGTTTCGGGACGACCTCCGGCCGGGATGAAGAGATCTGCGGGGACCTTGAACACCAGACCGTTGAATTCGCGGTTGAACTCGTCAACCGTCACCCATTCCTCGTGCAATCTACCATTGCTGCGGGAGACGCGCCGGTAGAGCTGGCGCAGCCCCTCGGTGCGTCGCTGGCTGCGATACAGGATGAAACCGCCTTCGTGCAGGGCCTCCGGAGTGAATGACTCCACGTCCAGCTTGAGGACGATTTCGCGCAGGGCAGCATGATCGGCACCGGCAGGATCGTGCAGTGCGCCGGTGCCGTCTATGATCAGGTTGATGCTGGCCGCCGGGCAGCGATCGAGCAGCAGCTTCATGGCGTTGCCGGCAACGTCGCCGTTCGGCCCACCGGTGAACTTGACCGTGAATGCGTCCTTGCGGATATCTATGCCAAGCTCCTCCATGGTGATCTCGGCAAACTTGACGACCCCGGTCGAAGTGACTCCGAACTCCTTGTGGTTGATGCCCACCTGCTTGCTCGAAATCACGCCGATGCCGAGCAGGTATCCGCGCCGCACCGATTGACGGGCAATCAGTTCAACCATCGAGTCGTGCATGTTCTCGTCAGGGCCGAGTTCGATCGCCTCGTCTTCACCGTAATAATCGACCACCCGCGGGTCCCTGGCCTTGCCAATCTCCGTAACGAAGATGTCAAAGAAGGCGTTGATGAAACCATACTGCAGCTTGTAAAGCCGACGGGTCATCAGGTCGTGGTCGGTCAAATCGGCGGCATCGAGGATCACCACCATCTTCGATCCGCCCTCGTAGATGTCCTTGTTCTTCAGGTGCTGAGTATGTGCCAGGACATAATTCTCGCGGAAGATGGTGTTGGCGTTGGTGATGTAGTCGTCCCAACCCCGGCTGAGCACGGTGCGCCAGCCGCCGCGGGCGATGTCCGAGAAGCCGATGTGATAACCGGCGCCGTGGCGACCGAAGAAGAAGGTCACCCGGAAAGGCCGCTCG
>JBFIMV010000324.1:0-3494 GCA_041611575.1 Desulfuromonadales bacterium
GGCCAGGATGGTCGCCTTGACCATGTCGGTGGTGTAGGAGTTGTACTGCTTGGGGTTGTTGAAGATGATCCAGGCGTTGTAGAGCCCTTCGACGACCGAGCCGTCGCGGCGCTTTGCCGGACGCTTTTCATACTTCACCATACCGTCGCAGAGGCTCTCAACGTCCTTGTCGATCAGGTTGTGGTCAATCAGGTGCTGCGGAGCGGTTGCGGCGATAATCTGGTCTGCTGTGGCCATTGTCACTTCTCCTTCTAGGCGATTGAAATGTTAAGCGTCCGGCACCAGGATGGCGCGACGCTTCATTGTCTGGTGATGCACGGCGGAAAAGATCGCGTTGATCTCGCTCAGCGGTTTCTGCTCGGTGAACGGCTTGAGCGCGATCTTGCCGTCGAGGACCAGGTCGAGGGTCGCCGGGTAGTGTTCCGGCAGGCAACCCCAGTTGCCCAGTGCCCGGGCATGGAAGGCCATCAGGTTGGAGAGGCGCAGTTCGACCTTGTCCATGGTGAAGCCGACCACGCTCAGGGTCGCGCCGTGCACCAGCAGCCCGTAGGCCGACTCCTGTCCGGCCTTGCTGCCCGAACACTCGAAGATGAACCACTCGGTCCCGGGCAATCTATTTTCCTTGGCAAAGGCGCTGATCGCCTTCTTCAGATCGCGGCCGCTGATCTCGCGGGCGTTGAAGGTGACGGCCGCACCGTTTTCGGCAATGGCATCGAGTTTGCTCTGATCGATGTCGATGGCGACCACCGTTGCCCCGAAGGCCTTGGCCATCTGCACGCAATAGCCGCCGACGCCGCCGACCCCGATGACGATCGCCAGGCTGCCGGGAAAGACCTGTGCCTGGTAAACCGCCTGGTAGGGGGTGGTCACGGCGTCGGCCACCACCGAGACATCGGCCAGCTGCAGCCCGGCAGCAGCCAGGCGTTTTTCATCGACCGGGCAGAGCCCCCGGGCCGGGACGACGATATGGCTGGCGAAACCACCCTGGATGTCGTTGCCCGGCATCTTCTGGCTGCGGCAGATGGTCCCTCTGCCACGTTTGCAGAGGTCGCATTCGCCACAGGGGATGACCGCGGGGACGATGACCGCCTTGTTCAGCCAGTCACCGGCGCCGTCACCGGCAGCGACCACCCGGCCGCTGATCTCATGCCCCAGGGCGAGAGGCAGCTGGGCGTTGGTCTGAACACCGTCGTAATAGAAGCCTAGGTCGGTGTGGCAGACCCCGCACCCGGCGACCTCGACCACCACCTCACCCGCCCCGGGCTGTGCGACAAACTCGTCTCGGGTCAGGGGTTCGCTGACTCCGTTCATTATCCAGCGATAAGCGTTAATCGACATGTCGTCTTCTCCTGTGTCCGTTGCAGGGCTTATGATTCGGGACCTTTGAAGGTTGTCTGATCTGCCAGTTCGAGAAATGGGGTGCGCAGGCTTTCCGGCATGCTGCAGGGGCGCTTCCCTTCCTGCCTGACCCAGAGATGCCGGGTGTGGCCGGTCGTCAGGATTTGGTCGCCGCGCATCACCCGGTAGCCGAACTGCAGGCTGCGGCTGGCGACCCAGTCGAGCCAGCAGGCGACCCTGACCGTATCACCGTAGCAGGCGGCCAACCGGTAGTCCTGTCGGGCCTGGGTGATGATCAGGAAGTAGCCGAGGGCCTCGATCTCAGGATAGGAGGTGCCGCTCTCGGCGCAGAACCGGGTCCGCGCCAGCTCGAACCAGACCAGGTAGTTGGCATGATGGACGATCCCCATCTGGTCGGTTTCGGCGTAGCGGACATCAATTTCGACTTCGGCGCAGTGCTTCATGAGCAGGGGTCACAGCCTTTCGATCAAGGTCGCCATTCCCTGGCCGTGGCCGATGCACAGCGAGGCGATACCGTACCGGCCGCCAGTGTCCTCGAGGCCATTGAGCAGGGTGGTGATCAGCCGGGTTCCGGTACAGCCCAGGGGGTGACCAAGGGCGATGGCCCCTCCCCACGGGTTGACCTTCTCCGCCGGCAGATTGAGTTCGTTGCGGCAAGCCAGGGCCTGGCTGGCGAAGGCTTCGTTGAGTTCGAACCGGTCGATGTCCGCCACCGATAGACGGTTCTTCTGCAACAGCCGGCGGATCGCCGGGACCGGCCCCATCCCCATCTGGCAGGGGTCGAGGCCGACCACCGCGAAATCAACCACCCGGGCCCGGCGCGGCAGGCCGAACCGGTCACAGGCGGCATCGGAGGCCAGCAGGGTCAGGCTGGCGCCGTCGTTCAGAGGGGAGCTGTTGCCTGCGGTCACCGTGCCGTTTTCCTTGAAGATCGACTTCAGCTCGGCGAGACCTTCCCGGCTGGTCCCGGGACGCGGCGACTGATCCTGGTCGGCCAGTGCGTCACCGGCGGGAATCGGCAGGATCTCGCGGGCGAAATGACCGGCCTGCCGGGCAGCGACCGCCCGGCGGTGGCTCTCCACGGCAAAGTCGTCCTGCTCGGCGCGACTGATGCCGTAGACCTCGGCAACCTTTTCCGCCGTCAGCCCCATGTTGGTGAAGGGGAACTCATAGCGTGCCAGAAGTTGCTGATGGTAATCGAGTGCGGCGGCCATCGGCACATGGCCCATGTGCTCGACTCCGCCGGCCAGCAGCAGGTCCGCCTTGCCCGCGGCGAGCGTCGTGGCGGCAAAGTTGAAGGCCTGCAGGCTGGAAGCGCAGAGCCGGTTGACGGTCACGCCCGGTATGGTCTCCGGCAGGCCCGCCAGCAGCGAAGAGAGCCTGGCGATGTTCTTCCCCTGCTCCAGATGCTGCCCGACGCAACCGATATAGATATCGTCAATAGACTCCCTGAGAGTATCGTCAGCCTTCAGCGACTCAAGCGTGCCGGTGATGAGTGCGGCGAGCATCTCATCGGCCCGCACCGCGCTGAACAGCCCCTTGTCCTGATGGGCCCGGCCGATCGCCGTGCGCCTCGCCTCAACCAGATAAGCGTTCATTTTCATCCTTTGTTAAAGCGACAGCAGCCCGCAGCTTTTGCCGCCGTCGACATGCAGCACCTGCCCGGTGATGAACTCGGCGTCGTCCGAGGCGAGAAACGCAACGGCCGCGGCGATGTCTTCCACCTTGCCCATCTTGCCGGTCGGCTGCATGCGGATCAGCCGCTCGCGGGCCTCGTCCGTCAGCCCCCGGGTCATCGGCGAGTCGATGGCCCCTGGCGCCACGGCGTTGACGTTGATCTGGAAGCGGGCGAATTCAAGGGCCAGCGAGCGGGTCAGGCTAACCAGCCCGCCCTTGCTGGCGGTGTAGTTGGCCTGGCCGATGCTGCCGAGCCAGGCACGCGAGACGATGTTGACGATCTTGCCGTAGCGCTGCTTTTTCAGGGTCGGGAAGACCGCCTGGCAACAGAGAAAGGCGCCCTTGAGGTTGACGTCCAGGACCTGGTCCCAATCCTGCTCGGAGATATTGCTGATCAGGTTGTCGCGGATGATCCCGGCGTTGTTGACCAGGACATCGATGGCGCCGAATTTTGCCAC
>JBFIMV010000325.1:0-3489 GCA_041611575.1 Desulfuromonadales bacterium
CACGCTGACCACAAAGGTCAAGATCACCCGCATCGCCAGCAGCGGCGGCATGATCATCCAGAGTTACGACTTCGAGATCAGCGATCGCCAGGGACCGGTCTACACCGGCGACACGGTCTTCGGCTTCTTCTCGGCCGAGTCGCTGGCCCAGCAGGTCGGCGTGCGCGAGGCCAGACCCTATCAGCCGACCGCTGCAGAAGTTGCCCGTGCCGAGCAGTTCGACTACCCGGCTGACGCACCGTTTCCGGAAAAGAAGCTGCGCATGATTGATCGCATCGAGCTGTTCGTCGCCGACGGCGGCCCGCAGGGGCTCGGCTTCATTCGCGGCAGCAAGGTCGTCGACCCCGACGAGTGGTTCTTCAAGGCTCATTTCTACCAGGACCCGGTCTGCCCCGGCTCCCTCGGCCTCGAATCGTTCCTGCAATTGCTTAAAGTGGTCGCTGCAAAGAGGTGGGAGACGAGCGCCGACAGCGTGTTCGAGACGGTCGCTTTGAGTGAAAAGCACAGCTGGAACTATCGCGGCCAGATTGTCCCGAGCAACGAACAGGTGCGGGTCGAAGCGGTGGTCACGGCGGTTGATGATGAGCGGAGGTTGCTCAGGGCGAACGGCTACCTGTCGGTGGATGGCAAGGTCATTTATCAGATGAAGGATTTTTCGATTGTGATGCGGTGATTGTCGTTCAATACGCAAGTTGTTGAAACCGTGCAGTCCGATTTCAATCAGGGGAGGGACACTAATGCAGCGAGCGTTAATTTTTCACAAGCCTTAACAGCTCATCGTTTGTCAGGGGCTGGCTGAACAGATATCCCTGGTACTGATGACATTGATTGTCCTTGAGAAACCGCAGCTGTTTCTCGTTCTCCACGCCTTCCGCAACCGTCTGGATTCCCAAGCTTTCAGAAAGATAGATAATTGCCGAAACGATGGCGTTTCTTTTCTTGTTGTCAGGGATGTCCTTGACAAAGGACCTGTCGATCTTCAACTCGTGAATGGGGAGGCTGTTAAGATAATTCAGAGATGAATAGCCTGTGCCGAAGTCGTCGATGGATATCTTGAGGCCCATATCCCTGAACCGCTCCAGAATTGAAATGGTCTGTTCGATATCCTCCATCAGGAGGGACTCGGTGATTTCCAGGGTCAGATACAAGGGGTCAACATTGCTGCTCGCCACGATTGTTTCAACGATGGTGTGAAATTGGGAGCTTCGCAGCTGTTTTGCGGACAGGTTGACGCTCATGCTGATCATGATGCCGGCAGCGTGCCATTCCGCCAATTGCCGGAACGCTATCTTCAGGACCTGCTCCCCGAGAGGGACGATGAGGCCGGTTTGTTCCGCAACCGGGATAAAGTCGTCTGGTGACACGGACTGCCCGTCTTTCGTCCAGCGGACAAGGGCCTCAACCCCTTTGATTTTTCCGGAGCTCACACAGACCTTGGGTTGATACTGGAGTTCGAACTCCTCGCCGGCAATGGCCTTGACCAGGCTGCTTTCGATCTTGCGCTTCTTGGTATACGTGTCATTGATGGTTTTGTTGGAAAACTGGAAGTTGTCGCCACCCCTGTTCTTGATGTAATCCTTGGCGCCGCAGGCAAGATGAATCAGCGCATCGCGCTCGGAGCTGTCTTCCGGGTAGTTGGCGATGCCGATGCTTGCCTTGACATGTATGCTCAGGTCGTTGACTCTGAAAGGCTCTCTTATGGCCTTGTTCAAACGGCCTGCAACATGTGCCGCAGTTTCCGCACCGTGAATACGATCCAGAAGCAGGGAGAACGCGCTGCCTTCCACCCGGAAAAGGTTCAGGTCCTTGAAAGCTTTGAACTTGATGGCAGGCCCCAGCACGTCATTATCCCGGACCACCTGCTCAATGCGGAAGGCCACCTCCTGCAATATCTGGTCGGCGGCGGCATTGCCGATCGTTGCATTGATATTGTCGAAATCATCCAGGGCGATATTCAGGAGCGCGAGCTGTTCATTGGACCTTTTCGCATTTTTGATTGCCCAGTCAAACCGGTCAAGAAACATATACTTGTTCGGCAGGTCGGTCAGGGCATCATAAAAGGCGAGGTAATCCAAGTAAGACTTGGCTGCTGCCGTGTTGCGAACGCGTAACGCGAGCTCTGTCGGGTCAACCGGCTTCGCCAGGAAATCAGTGGCGCCCAGATCAAGCGCCCTGATTTTATCGTCAGTTGAGGTTGAGGCGGTCAAGACAAGAATGGGGAGATGTCTGAATTTCGGTTTTTTCCTCAGCTCCGCCAGGATTTCATGCCCCGACACCTCGGGCATGATAAGGTCGAGCAGGAGGATATCAGGATCAGCCTCTTCAAGGGCATTCAAGGCAATCGTCGAATCACTGATCTGGATGAATTTTGTGTACCCCGCCTCCATGAGATAAAGTTGAATCATCTCCAGAGTGGTGGTTTCATCGTCGACCATCATGATGGTCGGGGTCGAGATGTCTTCGACCTTGTTACCTCCAGCGGGCCGGTTTTTCATCTTTGCCACTCCGCCTCTTGCCCAGCATTAAATAAATGATCTGACCGAGGTTCGCTATTGCATGTGATTCAGCAATTGTTTGAAAATACCCGACTTCCTTTCCCGCAAAGGTAAGCTGACCAAATAATAGAGCAAGTATACTCACAAAAATGTCAAAAACCATGACATGATAAAAAATCTCTCTCACTCTACTGAATATTCAGTCGAAAGACAACCACGGCAACCTGTGCAAAGGAAAAGGGCGACTTCCCCGGTGAGGTGAAACGGGAGTTCTTGCCAGTTCCGGCGTCTGCGGTTAGTATGGTCGCGGTGTATCAATTCATGAAACGATGGTGGTTGAATGAGGTATTCGAGAGTCTATGTTGAATCGGTCGGCTACGAGCTGGCGCCGATCGTCGTCACCTCGACCGAGCTGGAGAACCGGCTCAAGCCGATGTACGATGCCCTGCATATCGCTCCCGGGCAGCTGGAGGCCCTGACCGGCATCCGTGAGCGCCGCTGGTGGAAACCGAACACGCTCATCTCCGAAGGGGCGATCGCCGCAGCGCGCAAGGCTTTGCGCGAGCGGAACATTTCGCCCCAGGATATCGGCGCCGTTATCTACGCCGGTGTCTGCCGGGAACATTTCGAGCCGGCCACGGCCTGCCAGGTCGCCGCGGCCCTCGGCATCCAGGGGAACGTGGCGGTCCACGACCTCTCCAACGCCTGCCTCGGCGTCCTCAACGGTGTTCTCGACATCGCCAACCGCATTGAACTCGGCCAGATCCGCGCCGGGCTGGTGGTCGCCTGCGAGAGCTCGCGCGAGATCAACGACACCATGATCCGGCAGATGGTCGACAACCCGAACATGGAAACGTTTACCAAATCGCTGGCGACCCTGACCGGCGGCTCCGGAGCGGTCGCCGTCCTGCTCACCGACGGGTCATTCACGCCGTCGCGCCGGCCGCGCCTGCTCGGCGGCATCAGTCTGGCGGAACCGCAACATCACACCCTG
>JBFIMV010000326.1:0-3458 GCA_041611575.1 Desulfuromonadales bacterium
ATCAGTTGTCGCTGGCAGATTTCATGAAAGCGTAATCGGAAATCATCGACCAGTTACGTGCCTTGGCAAGGTAGGCCTGTTGTGATTCCAGAATCTCCTTGAACGCCGGTGAAGCATCGGCCGCGTCCGTCAACAACTTCTGATTGGCTTGCTCGAGTGCCTTCAGCACCTCTTTGGGCAGGGTGCGCACCTTGACGTCGGGGAACTCTGCCTGCAGTTTGTTCAGGTTCTCCGAACTGGCATGGTTGAAGTGTGCTGTCGTATCAAGCGCAATGGCCTGAATGGTCGTGGTGAGAATCTCCTGGAGGTGTTTCGGCAACTGGTCGAAGGCCTGTTTGTTGATGAGAAATTGCAGTTCGGCCGCCGGCTCATGCCAACCGGTGTAGTAGTAAGGGGCGATCTTGTGGAAGCCCATGTTCAGGTCGAGGGACGGGCCGACCCACTCGAGCGCGTCGATGGTGCCGCGCTCCAGCGCAGTGTAAAGCTCACCCGGCGGGATGTTGGTGACGGCGACACCGACCTGCGAGAGAACCTCGCCGGCAAAGCCGGGGACGCGCATTTTCAGACCTTTGAGGTCGTTTAGTCCGCCGATTTCCTTGCGAAACCAGCCACCCATCTGAACGCCGGTGTTACCACCAGGGAAAGAATAGACGCCGTGCTTGGCGTAGGTTTTCTGCATCAGTTCCAGTCCCCCGCCATAATAGAACCAGGCATATTGCTCGGGGGCGGTCATGCCGAAGGGCATGGTGGTGAAAAACATGGTGCCTGGATCGACGCCTTTCCAGTAATAGGAGGCCGAATGGCCCATTTCGTACTGGCCGGCCTTGACCATGTCCAGCACGCCGAAGGGGGCCTTGTGCTTGTTGGCCGAATCGATCTCGATGGTCATCTGGCCCTGCGACATGGTGTTGACCGCTTCGGCGAAGCGGTTGACGGCGTCACTGAAGATCGGTGCCCCCGTCGGCCAGGTCATTGCCAGCTTCCAGGCGTAAGTCGCCTGGGGTTTGGTTTCGGCTTTTGTTTCCGCTGCCGGTTTCGTCGCCTGCTCCCCACAGCCGGCGATGAGTGCAATGCTGCAAAGTATGACCGCCAGCAGGCCGAGGGAATGTTTACTACGCTTCATGTCGTTTTCTCCTTAAGGGGTTTCACTCTGGTCGATGTCTGAGCTGTGTCTTGCAACCTCTTCGTCGTTCAGGACAGGTTGCTTCTGCAGGCGCTTGTAGTAAAAGTTCTGGCCGTAGAGGACGGCCGCCGGGTTGTGTCCGGTGACGCGATCCTTGACCACCAGGGTGGTGACAGGTGCCTCCGAGTACTTGCTGAAGAGCATGTCGTGGCCGACGCACAGCCCCATGATGATGTTCATCTCCATCCCCTCGGCGTTGAGGATGCGCGCCTGGGCGATCGGGTTGCAGGCCGGCTCGAAGGTGCCCGGGCGCACCTTGTCTTCTTCCTTGAGGTTGAGTGCCCGCTTGTCGATGCTCCCCGCCTTGCAGCAGGCCGAGTAGGGCTCCATCCCCTGGGCACGGAGAATGTCGCTCAAGCGGCTGCATTCGTCGAGCAGGCCGATACAGGTTGCAATGCCGATCTTCTTGAAACCCATCAGCCTGGCCAGGGCCAGCATGTCCTCGACCCTGGTCCAGCGTGCGTTGACGGCGTCGGACCCTGGGACGGGCTGGTAGCAGAGCCCCTCCACCTTCGCGGCGACCCGTGCCAGCCGGGCATCGAAGCTGTCTTCACGGTATAGCTGGAAAGATTCATCAATCGTGGCTGCGTGAGGTTCGGATGGACAATATCCGGGTTTGGCAGGTTTGCTGTCTGGAGCACTCCAGCAATTGGTCGTTCCCTGTTTCTGCCAGAGAGTGCTGCAACTCGAGCAGGAGTGAACGCTTTCGGGACCTTTCTGTTGTGACATGTCAACCTCCGAAGTTCTTGGGCATCAACGGAGCATACCCCCGCGCAGACAATCTGTCCATAGGGAGGTGGCCCGCCTGTGGCAAAAGTCAGTGAGAATCAAAGGGTAAAATAAATGGTGCCGGAAGCGCCTTGAATCCCTTCCGCCCGGATTCTGCCGCCATGCCAGCGAATCAGCTGGGCCGCGCGAGCCAGTCGCAGGGTGTCGCCTGGGGGGAGGGCTGGTTGGTGGTCTTCCCGGAAGGGGTCGAAGAGGTGTTCCGCTTGGGTTTCGCTGAAGCCAAGACCGTTGTCTCTGACGAAAAAGGTTGGCTGTCCGAGGCGGTCGAGCATGCCAAGCTCGATTCGGCCTTTCCGATCGCGCGGCAGGGAGTCCAGGGCATGGGAGAATAGTTCGTGCAATATCTGGCGCATCAGCCTCTGATCGCACCAGGCGTTCATCCATGGTTGGACGATGAATTCCACCGTGCGCTCCGCCCACTGGTCGCGCAGGATTTCAATTACCTCTTCTGCGAGGCGTTCCAGGTTTATCCGTTCCCGATGCAGTTCCCCGACAGGTAATGACGTGAGCGAGGTGAAGATCGCGAGCTGAGCATCGAGCCGGTCACGGGCTCTGCTGACTCCCTGTATCAGGAATTGCAGCTTTTGGTCGTCAGGGTGGCAATTTTGAGTCAAGAGAAGATTCACTGCCGACGTCAACCCGGCAGTTGCCTTGCGCAGGTGCCGGGCAGCGTTCTCGTCCAGCGCCTCAAGCTCCTGCTTGGCGCATGTCAGGTCTGAGTTGCGCTGCTGAAGGATTCTCTCCCTGCGCGCGACCTTTGCCAGAAAATGCATTCCGAGATATATGCCGGCAAGAATGAAGATGAGGATCAGGATTCGCCCGGCCGCTTCATGGTAAGACGGAGCGGTCAACTGCTCCCGGAGTTCACCCTGTCCGAAGAGGACGGCGTCAAGGACACTATCGGCAACATAGGCGAAAGGCAGGAGGAGAAGTCCCCATAGAAACAGCTGGAAGGAGGATTTTTCCGAAACGGTCTTGGACAATGAAACCTGCTTTCTTGCGTAATAGACAACAGGCGGAATTTGTGAATTCTAATAATTATGAGGGATTAATGCAAGGGGGTTTTTCTGTCTGTCAGGGAACGGGGAAGTGTTGCAGGAGATAGAGTTTAATATCAGGGGTTGCTTCTGGAAAAGACCCCGGGTGAAGATTTGCTCAGATTGAATTGCGGCGCTCCGGGCCGGAGTATGAGGTTTTGGCTGCAGGATAGCGTATCGGATCCACGCCGACGACAGCCCAACCGGACGAGCGACGAAAGCGCTTGACGATATTTCTATTCAACAGCAGGTCCAGGCCCTTGGGCACGACCCTGCAAAGGGTTCCATCGGTCAATTCCACCTGGATCGTCATCGGTGCTCCTGACTCATTCACGAAGGCTGAGATGGCATGGCCTTCTTGCTTGCGGCACTATACAGGTTATATCTTAAAAAAAGCTCAACGGGCAAGATTCATCTCGAATGAGGCGGAAAAAATGTTGCCCTGCATC
>JBFIMV010000327.1:0-3454 GCA_041611575.1 Desulfuromonadales bacterium
CATCACCTGCTTCATCGTCTCTTTTGGACAGGGCGAGCCGGCCATGATGCCGGTGCGCAGGGAAGACAGATCAAACATGTCGAACATCGGGTGTTCGAGCTCGGCGATGAACATGGTCGGCACGCCGTAAACGGCGGTGCACCTCTCCTTCTGGATGGCGGCCAGCACCATCAGCGGGTCGAAGACCTCGAGCGGCACCAGGGTGGTGCTGTGGCAGAGGGCCGCCATGACGCCGAGGACGCAGCCGAAGCAGTGGAAGAGCGGCACCGGCAGGCAGAGACGGTCCTGCGGTCCGAACTTCTGCCGTTCGCCGATGTAGTAGCCGTTGTTGAGGATATTGTAGTGGCTGAGCATGACGCCCTTGGGGAAACCGGTCGTCCCCGAAGTGTACTGCATGTTGATGACGTCGTGCGCCGACAACCCTGCCTTCGCCGCCGCGAGCTCCCTGTCATCCGTCTGCCTGCCGAGGACGAGCAGTTCGCGGGTGTTGTACATGCCACGGTGCTTTTCCTGGCCGATGTAGATCACGCTTTTCAGCCGCGGGAACCTTGCGCTACGCAGGTGGCCGCGCTGGCAGGTGCGCAGCTCGGGGATCAGCTCGTTGACCGTCTGCAGGTAGTCATGGTCGCGGAAGCTGTCGATGATCACCAGCGCCTTCATGTCGGCCTGGCGCACGACGTACTCGAGCTCGAAGCTGCGATAGAGGGTGTTGACGGTCACCAGCACCGCGCCGATGCGGGCGGTCGCGAACATGAAGGTCAGCCAGTCGGGGACATTGCGCGCCCAGATGCCGACGTGGTCGCCCTTGCCGATGCCGATGGCGAGCAGCCCCTTGGCAAGGCAATCCACGCGGTCATTGAATTCGGCAAAGGTCCAGCGCAGGTTGCGGTCCGGGTAGACGATGAACTCATGGTCCGGCAGCTTCGCCGTCTGTTGCTCAAGAAAGGCGCCGATGGTCAGTTCCGTGTAGGGCATGATGCGTTCCTCCCGGCTCTAGAAAGGCGCGTAAACGACGGCGAGAATCCGGGCCGGCGCTCCACAGGCATGCACGTCGTGGGGCACGATGGAGTCGTAGTAGATGCAGTCCCCGACCTCGAGCTCATAGGTCGTCTTGCCATAGCTGATTTCGACCCTGCCGGACAATACATAGATGAATTCTTCACCCTCGTGCGAGGAAAGCGTCGGAACTTTCTGGTCGAGCGGCTGAACGTCGATGAGGAAAGGCTCCATGTGCCGATCTTTTTTCCCTGAAGCGACAGCATGAAAATCGAGGTTGCTGCGCTGCGCCTGAGGGTCCTTGCCCGAGAAACGGATCACGTTTGACGCCTGACCGGCCTTGACCAGGACCGGCCCTTCGTGCGGCTCATCGTCGAGCAGGGTGCCAAGCCGCAGGCCGAGAGCGCGGGAGATGTTCATCAGCGGCGTCAGAGAAGGGACCAGCTCCCCGGCTTCGATCTGTTGCAACAGCTCGGGGTGGCATTGGCTTTGTTCCGCCAGCTGCTCGAGTGACATGTCTCTCATCTCACGGAGTTGACGGACTTTCGCGCCGATTTTGTTGGAAGCGTGCATAGCGATGGCTCCTTGCGAACTGGGTATGAAATACCATAAATGTGGCAACAAATCGGTTGGGAGGGTATCACAAGCCCTCAGGACTGCCAAGGGGGAGAAAGGGACAGACGCGAGGTTTGACGGGGGCCTTTCCTCCAGTAAAATTTTCTTGGCAAAACCCGGAATCATCCGCAGGTTTTTTCTTGACAAACACCAAAAGGCGAACGTATAAGTGTCAGTTCCTGAGCGGACCAGCGTCCGCAAATTGTAGGCAAGAGAGTGAGGTGTATCGGGTATGTACGCGGTCATCAAAACCGGAGGAAAGCAATACAAAGTTTCCGCAGGCGACCTGCTCAAGGTCGAAAAACTGGACGGTGCGGTGGGTGACACCATCGAACTGAACGAGGTCCTCATGGTTGGCGGAGAAGAGGTTAAAATCGGAACACCTCTCTTGCCGGCAGCGAAGGTGAAAGCGCAGATCGTCGAACAGGGCAAAGACAAGAAGATTCTGGTCTTCCATTCGAAGCGGCGCAAGAACCAGCGCAAGTTAAACGGCCACCGTCAACCTCTCACCCGTTTGAAGATTACGGCAATCGAAGCTTAAGGAGATCAACTCATGGCTCACAAAAAAGGTGTCGGCAGTTCCCGTAACGGCCGTGACAGTGCAGGTAAACGCCTCGGAGTCAAGCGTTTTGACGGCCAGCTGGTGACCGCCGGTTCCATCCTGGTGCGCCAGCGCGGCACGACTATCCACCCCGGCAACAACGTCGGCTGCGGCAAGGACTACACCCTGTTCGCCCTGGTCGAAGGGAAAGTCAAGTTCGAACGCCTCGGCAAGGACCGCAAGAAGGTCAGCGTCTACGCCTGAGACCGGACTCCTGAACGAGCAACAAAACCCGAGGTTCTTTGTGAGCTTCGGGTTTTTTGTGTTAAATTCTTACGGACTGCGCAAGGCAGCAAGGGCACGAAGACCGCCCGCATCGCAGCGCAACCAGAACTATGAAATTCATCGACGAAGTCAAAATATACGCCAAGGCCGGCAACGGCGGACGCGGTTGCCTCTCCTTCCGGCGCGAGAAGTTCGTGCCGATGGGCGGCCCCGATGGAGGCGATGGCGGCCGGGGCGGCGACGTGCTGCTTGAGGTCGACACGGCGCTGTCGACCCTCCTCGATCTGAGCTATCGACAGCACCAGAGCGCTCAAAACGGCGCCTCCGGCATGGGCAAGAACCGGCACGGCAAGAGCGGCGAGCACCTGGTCCTCAAGGTCCCCCCGGGCACCCTGGTTTACGATGACGAGACGGGCGAGCTGCTGGCGGACATGACGCACGCCGACCAGACGCTGCCCCTGCTGAAAGGCGGGATGGGCGGTCGCGGCAACGCCCGCTTTCTGACTTCCACCAACCGGGCCCCGCGCCACACCCAGCCCGGCATGCCGGGGGAAGAGCGCATCCTGCGCCTGCAGCTCAAGCTGTTGGCCGATGTCGGCCTGGTGGGGCTCCCCAACGCCGGCAAGTCAACCTTGATCTCGAGTGTCTCGGCAGCCAAACCCAAGATCGCCGATTATCCCTTCACCACCCTGGTACCAAACCTCGGGGTGGTTCGCCATGGCGATTTTCGCTCCTTTGTCATGGCCGACATCCCGGGGCTGATCGAAGGCGCGAGCGACGGACAGGGCCTGGGCGTCCGTTTTCTGCGCCATATCGAGCGCACCGACCTGTTTCTCCACCTGGTTGACCTGTCCGGCCTGCAAAAAGGCGACCCGGTCGACAACTTCGACACGATTAACCGGGAGCTGGAGAACTTCAACCCGGAATTGAGCCAGCGCCCGATGCTGGTGGTCTTTACCAAGATCGACATCACCGAGGTCCGACAGCAGCTCCCTGAAGTGCGCCGGATTTTCGAAG
>JBFIMV010000328.1:0-3450 GCA_041611575.1 Desulfuromonadales bacterium
ACCGTATCGATATGGGTTGCGTTGGCGAACCCTATCCAGACCAGGGATTCTCCTTCACCCGACGGTTGCAGGGCGGCCGGGCTGGTGACCGCGCCGACCTCCAGGAGCTGTCCCTGAAGCATGGCGCTCACCTGAAAGCGCACCGCCTGCTCGCTAGCATAACCAATGTGCAAAGCAAGGCGATCATTCAGGCCGAGGACTGCCTTCGCCTCCGGGTCCTGGGCAAGGACACGGAGTTGGACCGCACCCGCCGGTTGGACGATCAGCAGGAAAGCACAAACCAGCATCACGAGGAGCGCTCGGCAATTCATATCAATTCCTCTCCTTGGCTCAGTCGGGTAATATCGACTGCAAATACCGGTATTATACAACAGACGCCGCCACGCGTCCCCCTGAAAGAGCTGGACCAACTCTCCCCGGCAAAACCGGTCTCGCCGAATCCCGTCCCAAGACCGCCGAGTCGATTGTCATCTGCCGCCGATTCTGCGACACTGTGCCCCAGGTAAACCCAAGCGGAGAGAGCCCCGTGTGCCTGATTCTGATCGCCCACCGTCAATCCAGCGAAATACCGCTTCTGGTGCTCGCCAACCGCGATGAGTTCTATGACCGGCCAACAGCACCGGCCGGGCCCTGGGAGGAAGCACCAGGGTTGGTGGCCGGTCGCGATCTCGTTTCCGGCGGCACCTGGTTCGGCGTGCGCAACAACCGCTGGGCGACAGTCACCAACGTCCGCGAAGGGTCACGAAAAAAAACCGAAGATCCGAGCACCAGGTCGCGCGGCTGGCTGGTACGTGATTTCCTGCTAGGGGAGCTGTCCCCCCGGGAGTTCCTTGCGGCGCTCAAACATGCGGCAACAGACTATGCCGGCTTCAACCTGCTTCTGGGAGACGGCGAAAGCCTCTGGTACGGCAACAACCGGGGCACGGTCGCGCAACAACTGGCGCCAGGCTATTACGGGCTGAGCAACCACCTGCTCGACACTCCCTGGCCGAAGGTCTTGCGCGGCAAGCAGGCATTGCCTGCCCTGCTTGAGAATGCCCCCCGCATCGACCACGACTCGGCTTTCGCCATCCTGGCCGACACCACCAAGGCTGACGATGCAGCGTTGCCGCATACGGGCATCCCCCTGCACTGGGAACAGTGCCTTTCGGCCATCTTCGTCGCCATGCCGCAGTACGGAACGCGCAGCGCCGCCCTGCTGCTGCACACGGCGCACGGGACAACCCGCCTGACCGAACGGCGCTTTGCCGGAGACCCGAATTCATGGGAGGAAGACACCTTTACCTGGCAAAAACAGATGCCTGCTTGACAGATAGATTTCCATGAACAAATATACCTCTTTACACTCTCCACTTCGAGACAGGGCAAGCAGCTTGAAGCTATCTGACATCGGTGAATTCGGATTGATCGAGCGCATCAGGCGAAGTGTCGCTCCCGGCGACGGCGTGCACCGTGGCATAGGCGATGACGCTGCCGAGCTGCAGCTCCCCGACGGGCACCATCTGCTGACGTCGACAGATCTGCTGATCGAAGGGATTCATTTCCGCCGCGACTGGACGACATCCGAGGCGCTCGGCCACAAGGCCGTTGCGGTCAACCTGAGTGACATCGCCGCCATGGCCGGCACGCCGCGCTTTCTCTACCTGGGGCTGGCCTGCCCGGGCGATACGGATCTTCAGGAGATCGACGCGTTCCTTGCCGGCGCCCTCGACGAGGCAAAGGCGTTCGGTGTCACCCTGGTCGGCGGGGACACCTGTCGCAGCCCTGGCCCCTGGATGATTTCGGTCACCGTCGAAGGGAGCGTCCCGTCCGGCAAGGCGATCGGCCGTAACGGCGCCCGAGCCGGAGACGTGGTCATGGTGTCGGGGACCCTCGGCGACAGCGCCCTGGCCCTCCGCATCCTCACCGACGGAGGACACCCCGACCCATATCTCTCGTCCCGCCATCATCGCCCCACGCCACGGGTTGCCCTTGGGCAGGAGCTCGGCAAGAAAGGCCTGCCCACGGCGATGATCGACCTTTCCGACGGTCTGACGTCAGACTTGGAGCATATCCTGCAATCATCCCATGTCGACGGCATGATCGATCTCGCGGAGCTTCCTCTGTCCACCGCTTTTCTGCATCAGGCAGAGCGGGACACCCTTGTCCGTGAGCTCGCCCTGCATGGCGGCGAGGACTACGAATTGCTTTTCACCGTGCCCCCGGAACGCGTTGCCGAAGCGACGGCCCTCGGTGTCGCAATGGGAATCCCCGTCCGGCCGATCGGCGCAATTTCCGCAGGCCAGGGGCGTCTTACCGTCCGTGAAGCGGACGGTACGTTGCAAACAATCCGTGTCAGGGGATTTGACCATTTTTGTCAGTCATCCGGCGAGAAAGGCCTGGCATGACCGGAAACTCGCAGCAGATATGGACCGGAGACGACCTGTCCGAACAGGAGTTCGCAGCGATTGCCGAGCTGTTGCTCTGCCAACGCCAGCTCGATCTCGATCATTACAAGGATCGCTGCATTCGCCGTCGCATCGCGCGGCGTCTGCGGGCCCGTGCGGTCCGGGACGTCGACAGTTACCTTGGGTTGCTGCGCACCGAACCCGAGGAACTGGACACCCTGGCAGCGACACTGTCGATTCATGTCTCGCAGTTCTTCCGCAACCCGGATACTTACCGGGTGATGGAACAGTCCATCCTTCCGGACCTCTGCAGCAGAGCCCGCAAGAATGGCCGCAGCGAGCTCGTTCTCTGGAGCGCCGGCTGCGCCGCCGGTGAAGAAGCCTATTCCCTGGCCCTGCTGGCCGACGACCTCGCTGCCCCCGGATTGGAAATCCGGATTCTGGCCACCGACATCAGCGAGCCGGTGCTTGAAACGGCCCGTCAGGCGATCTTCTCCTCTGCCCGCATCAAAGAGGTCCCGCCTGCGGTCCTCTCGAGATATTTTGACAAAATGGGCGGCGACCGCTATCGCCTGATCGATCGGATCCGCTCAAAGGTTCGCTTCGCGCAGCACAACATCATGACGGAGGAGGACTATCCCCCCGCCGACCTGATCCTCTGCCGCAACGTGCTGATCTATTTCACCCGCGAAGAACAGGAGCGTATCCTCGCCCGCTTTGCCGCGGCCCTGCCCGAGCAGGGCGCCCTGGTCCTGGGCCGCTCCGAGACCCTGGTCGGCGACAATCGGCGGCTTTTTCACCCGGAATTCCCGACTGAACGCATTTACCGCCGCACAGCGCAAGCTGTGACGGCCGCCCACATCTTCGAGGGAGCTACGCATGCCGATATCAGCTAAGGAGTTGACCCATGCGCGTTGAGATCAGCTATAAATTCATCATCGGCTTTCTGATCGTCATCGTCTCGGGAGTCGTGGTCAACCTGGCGGTCCCATCTTTGCAGATCGCCCCCGAATTTCGTCAAATCTTCACCATCGCCTGCTCCCTCGTAGTCGGTTTGGTGCTC
>JBFIMV010000329.1:0-3412 GCA_041611575.1 Desulfuromonadales bacterium
GCCCTCTCGCTGGGCATCATCGGTGTTGCCGGCCGCATCCTCTCCCTGCTCAACAACCCGGAATTTCTCGAAAGTATCGGTCCGGCCCTGCTTAAGCTTGGAAAGTTCGGGCATTATTCCTTTGAAGACTACTTCCTGACAGTTTTCAAGGCCTGGGCGTTTATGACGTCGAAGCTGGTGTGGCCTTTGAATCTGACCATGGAATACACTTTTCCCGTGCCGGCGGGTTGGCTGGATATCCAGGTGCTGGGAGGCTTGATCGGTGGTGTTCTCCTCACGGCCCTGTTTGCCTGGGCCGGTTGGCGTTCACACCCCATGTGTCTGGCTTTGGCCTGGTTGCTGGCTTTCTGGCTGCCGACGTCCAACCTGCTTGGACACCTGTCCTATTTTGCCGCGGACCGCTACTGGTACACACCAATTGTCGGCGCCTGTCTTCTCGGCAGCTATAGCCTGTGGTGGCTGTGTCGCAAAAGCAGGGCCGTATATTTCATGCTCGGATGCCTCATCGTGCTGCCGCTGGCCTGGCTGACATGGCAGCAACAGGAGGTCTGGAGTCATGAAGAGATATTTTACACGCACATGTTGCATGTCAGCCCGGATGCTCTCGAAGGATTGGTCGGCAAGGGCGTCTCGACCATGGCAGCGGGGGACCTGGATACCGCCAAGCACTATTTCCGCAGCGCCGTGATGCGCAGTCCCAGGGATTGGCGTGTCCCGCAAAACCTAGGTCTGATCGCCTACCGCCAGGGAGCGCACGCGGACGCAAAGAGTTATTTCCAGCAGGCGCTCGCCATGAGCCCGAAAAACCCTGAAATCCACAACAACCTGGGCTCCATGTACACTGAGCTCGGCGATCCCGAGGCTGCCATCACGGCCCTGCAGCGCGCCATCACGATCAACCCGCACTTTGAAAGAGGCTATACCAACCTGGGGGTGGCTTACGAGCGGATGGGGGATTTGGTCGAAGCCGAGGCGATGCATCGTCGGGCGCTGCTGGAGCGACGGGACTACGCTGAGGCGCATTATAACCTTGGCGTCACCCTTTACCGGGCGGGGCGCAAGGATGAAGCGCGCGATTCCTTCGCCACGGCTTCCCGGCTGTCACCGAATGATGTCGATGCCCTGTTCAATTACGCGTCGCTGGCCAGCGAGACCGGACAACAGGCCGAGGCCGCTGCGGCCCTCGACCGCTTGCGACAGGTCGACCCGCAGCTTGCCGTTCAGCTCGAAAGGGAAATTTCCGGCCAATGAAACGGTGCGGGAAAACAAGGTTTGCGTCTTGCTATTTGTGGACCGCGCCTGCCGGCATCGGCGTGAAGGTGAGCGGCAAAACTCTCTCCTTGTCATCGCGTAGCAGGGTCAGGGTCGCACCGTCGCCTTCCCGGTGTCGGCTCACTTCGTAGACCAAGTCAAAGGCGTCCTTGATGTCGGCTTCGCCGAGCTTGAGCAGGACATCTCCGGCCTGGATTCCCGCCAGCCCGGCCGTCGAACCCTCGACCACGCCTTCGACGATCACCTTGCCGTCATCCTCCTTGAAGCGCACGCCGAGTTTGACACGTTTGCCGGGCAGACTCTCGTAGTCGACATACGCCAGGTAGTCGTAGGCGACCATCGGGAAGACCGGCATGTCGATGTCCATCAGCCGGTCGCGCTTCTCCGGCGGCACCTCCACTTCGTGTACGCCGACCGTCAGGTAGGACGCCGGCAGCCGCCGGAAGACGCGGCGCGGGATACCGAAGCCGTAACGGACATGGTTGCCGCCGGCCATCACCACCATGTGCTGCTCAGCCCCTTTCGCCAGCAATTCGCGGACGACGTTTGCCGCCATCGCCTCATCCCACAGGGTCTGCACGCGGTGGAAACCGTCAAGCTGCTTGTTCCCCTCTCCATGCCCGGCGTAGACCGCTTCGGTCATGGCGCGCTGATAGGGATCCTCGAGATCCATCTCCGGCAGTTGGCTGCGCGTCGCCTCGTCCAGATTCTCCAAAGGCTGCATGCCGACCGCCTGCACCAGTTTCCTGGGGGCGTTGAGGCCGATGACTGGAATACCGTGCTCGCGGGCGAAAAGGAGGATGTCGCGATAATAGTCGAAGTCCATGCGCCAGTTGCTGTGCCAGGCCGACTCCTTGAGGAAGCTCTTCTCATCGAGTTCCCCGGCGACCCAGCGGTCGAGGGCCGGCTGCTGCTCGGTGTTGAACATCTCCATGCCGAGGCTCAGGCGTCCGGGGTGGCGCTCGGCCATCGCCTTGAGGACCTGCAGTTCAAGACGGTGGGCCGCCGGATTGTCGTGGGTTTCGCCAACGTAGACGATACGGGCATCGCTTATGGCGGCGAGCATCTGTTCGGCCTTGACCTCTGTCCCCGTGGGCAGGTGCCGGATCGTGCCCGATGCAGGCTTTTCCGCTGCAGGGTAGGGGTCCTGGGGGTTGCCGAGCGGTTGCCGGTTCATGGTGCAGGCCGGCAGGGTGAGCAGCATGCAGAAGGCGACGGACAGCAGGATGCGGGCAGAGGGATCCATTGGTTCTCCCGGGGCTGAAGTGAGGGTGCATGGCAATCGGGTTTCTTCACGATGAAATTTAACCACGTGGTTGCGAGGGGTTCAAGGGAAACCTTGCAGATGAGCGGTTTGGCCAATGCTTGAAGATGCCGAACGATTCGATAGACTTGACATTTTTCCGGTTGACAATTTTGCGGGGATCGCTATCATGCGCTCCAGTCTTATTTAAAACTGACTTTTTGATTAGTATAACTAAACAAGGACGGCTTGTGGAAATCGGCGCCCGACTCAAACGCCTGCGGATGATCAACTCGCTGACCCAGGAAGAGCTCGCCAGCCGCGCGGACCTGACCAAGGGGTATATCTCGCAGGTGGAGAACGACACCACCTGCCCGTCGATCGCCACGCTCAAGGACATCCTCGACGTCTTCGGCGTCAGCATGCAGGAGTTCTTCAGCGAGCCGGTCGACACCGAGATCGTCTTCGGCAAGAATGCCCGTGTGCAGTCGACCGACGACGGCCACGACGTCAAGGTCGAGCTGCTGGTCCCCGGAGCACAGAATCGGGAGATGGACCCGGCGCTGGTGACCCTTGCCCCCGGCGCGGAGATGGAGTTGCAGGACGTTCACGAAGGCGAGGAGTTCGGCTACGTGCTCCATGGGCACATCCAGGTCCGGCTCGATGACAAGGTCTATTCGGTGAAGAAGGACGAGTGTTTCCTCTTCGCCTCCGATCGTCGCCATACGGTGAAGAACATCGGCCGCGGCGAAGCGCGGATATTGTGGGTGGTCACCCCTCCCACTTTCGATTACTGAGCAACGCCATATTTCAGCGCTAACGGCGTTGGTTGCAGCGGCGACATTCTCAACGTACCTTGCGGTACGCCTCAAATGCCCCCTTGCAACCGCCTTGTTA
>JBFIMV010000330.1:0-3400 GCA_041611575.1 Desulfuromonadales bacterium
GGGCCATGGCCGACGTGCTGGAGCAGAGCATGGGGCCGAATGACGCGTTCCGCGGCGCCGTCTACACCACCGGTTCGGCCGGCACCATCGCCAGCGGCGACTTTTTGAAGAAGCGTTATCCGGGGAGCAGGATTGCCGCCTGTGAAGCCCTGCAGTGCCCGACGCTGCTGGAGAACGGTTTCGGCGCCCACCGGATCGAGGGGATCGGCGACAAGCACGTCCCCTGGGTGCACAATGTCAGGAACACCGACATGGTCATCGCCATCGATGATGAAGGCCCGATGCAGCTGATCCGGCTCTTCAACAGCAAGGTCGGCCAGGATTACCTGGTGCGGCAAGGGGTACCGGCCGCCCTGGTGGGGCAGCTGCACCTGCTGGGGATCTCCGGTGTCGCCAACCTGCTCTCGGCCATCAAGTTCGCCAAGTATTATGACCTGGGCGAAAACGACGTCGTCATGACGGTCCTCACCGATTCGATGGAAATGTACCAGAGCCGTTTGCACGAACTGTCCGAAGAGCAGGGAGAATTCAGTGACGCCGACGCCGTCGCCACCTTCCACCGGCATATGCTCGGGCAGACGACCGACACCATGGAAGAGCTGTCCCTGCAGGGTCGCAGGCGGGTGCACAACCTCAAGTATTACACCTGGGTCGAGCAGCAGGGGAAAACCTACGAGGAGATTCAGGCGCAGTGGCATGACGACAGTTACTGGGCCAGCGTTCCGGCGCAATTCGAGGAACTCAATGAGCTGATCGTTGAGTTCAACGAGCGGACCGGATTGCTGAAAGCTCTTTAGTCGAGGCGTATTGGCTGGACATATTTCTTCTCATTGTGAGAAATTGTTCTCAAAATGAGAAGTCGTTATCATGGAGTGTTGTAACGTGCTTGAAAAGTCAAAACGATTGCAGGTCATCACCCTGTGCCAGCAGCTGATTCGGGAGCGCAGCTATTCCGGTGAGGAAGAGGCCGTGGCCAAGGTGCTGCAGCAGGCCTTCGGTGCCCTGGGGTATGATGACTGCTCGGTTGACCGCTACGGCAATGTCGTCGGCGTGATTCGCGGCAAACGGCCGGGGAAGCGTATCCTGCTGGACGGTCACCTCGATACCGTCCCGGTCCCCGATTGGGGTTTGTGGAAATACGAACCGTTCGGCGGTGAACTGGTCGACGGCCGGGTCTACGGTCGCGGCGCGTCGGACATGAAGGGTGCGGTCGCGGCCATGGCCTGCGCCGGCAGCTTCTTTGCCGCGGAGACCGACCGCGACTTTGCCGGTGAGATCCATGTCGCCGGAGTGGTCCACGAAGAGTGCTTCGAAGGGATCGCCGCCCGTGAAATCAGTCAGAAGGTACGACCGGACTACGTCGTGATCGGTGAGGCGTCGGAGCTCAAGCTCAAGATCGGCCAGCGCGGCCGCGCCGAGATCGTCGTCGAAACCTTTGGCAAGCCGGCCCATTCAGCCAACCCTCAAAAAGGGGTGAACGCCGTCTACCGGATGGCTCGTCTGATCGAGGAGATACGCCGCATCCAGCCGCCGGACCACGCTGTCCTCGGCCCCGGGATCCTTGAACTGACCGATATCAAGTCATCGCCTTATCCCGGGGCGTCCGTCGTCCCCGACTATTGCCGGGCCACCTATGACCGTCGGTTGCTGGTCGGTGAGACCAAGCCGGCGGTTCTGGCGCCGATTCAAAAGGTGCTGGCCGAACTTCAAGAGAAGGACCCGACCTTCCGTGGGCGCGTCGGCTACGCCGTGGGCCAGGAGGGCTGTTACACCGGGGAGGAAATCTCCGGCGAGAGGTTCTTCCCCGGCTGGCTGCATGATAAGCAGGAGCCGTTCATCCGCAGGATTTGTGATGAATTCTCCGCCTCGGGGCTCGGGATTGAGATCACACACTACTCCTTCTGTACCAACGGCAGCCATTATGCCGGCGAGGCGGGTATCCCCACCATCGGTTTCGGGCCTTCACGCGAAAACCTCGCCCACACGGTTGATGAATACATCGAAGTCGATCAGCTGACCGGTGCGACGGTGGGATACTGCGCCATTCTGCGCGCTCTCTTGACGGCCTGAAGGGCTTGATACCGATGAAGACGCTGTTGATCAATGGCCTGATCGTGGATGGCACCGGTGCCAAAGGCACTCCGGGCAGTGTGGCAATCGCCGGCGAACGCATCTTCGCCGTCGGCCAGATCGACGCCGTCGGTTTCGACCGGGTGATCGATGTCGGCGGGCGGGTGATCGCTCCCGGTTTCATCGACAGTCACAGCCATTCCGACCTGAAAATCCTGGTGGAGCCTTATGTCGAAGCCAAGATCCGCCAGGGGATCACCACCGAAATCTTCGGTCAGGACGGTATCTCCATGGCGCCTCTGCCTCTGCAGTACGTCGGCCCCTGGCGCAAGAACCTGGCGGGGCTGGAGGGCGACAGCGACGCCATCGACTGGAGCTACGAGACGACGGCCGGGTACTTCGAGCTGCTCGAGCGCACCGGCCTCGGCCTCAACGTCGGCTACCTCGTCCCCCACGGCAATGTCCGCATGGAGGCGATGGGGCTGGACGACCGGCCGGCGAGCCCGGCCGAGCTGGCGCGGATGACGGAGATCGTTCGCCGTGAGATGGCGGCCGGCGCCTGCGGCCTCTCTTCCGGCCTGATCTACATCCCCTGTGCCTACGGCGACGCCGACGAGCTCATCGCCCTGTGCCGGGTGGTGGCGGAGCTCGATGGTGTCTTCGTCGTTCACCAGCGCAGCGAGGCGGACGAGATCCTCGAATCGATGGCCGAAATCCTGCGTATCGGCCGGGAGTCGGGGGTGCGGGTGCATTTCTCCCACTTCAAGGTCTGCGGCAAAAACAACTGGGGGAAGATCGACCAGGTCGTCGCCCTGCTGGCGCAGGCCTCTGCCGAAGGCCTCAAGGTGTCTTTCGACCAATATCCCTACGTCGCCGGCAGCACCATGCTGGGTGTCATCCTCCCCCCCTGGGCCCACGCCGGCGGCACCGATCAACTGCTGAAACGGCTGCAGGACGAGGAGTCGAGGGCGCGGATGATCCGTGATATCGAAAGCGGGCTCCCCGGTTGGGATAATTTCGTCGCCTTCGCCGGGCTCGACCAGATCTTCGTCACCAGCGTCAAGACCAGGGCCAATCAGGACCTGGTCGGGCGCAATCTGGTTGAAATCGGCCAGATGCGCGGCAAGGATCCCTACGCGGCCGCCTTCGACCTGCTGTTCGAGGAGGAGAACGCGGTCGGTATGGTCGACTTCTACGGCACGGAAGAGCATATCCGCCGGTTCCTGCAGCTTCCCGAGCAGAATGTCTGCACCGACGGGCTGCTCAGCGGCAAGCCTCACCCGCGGGTGTTCGGGGCTTTCCCCAGGGTGCTGGGCAAATACGTCCGCGA
>JBFIMV010000331.1:0-3387 GCA_041611575.1 Desulfuromonadales bacterium
CAACCACTGCGCCGGTAGTGACGATAGACATGATAGAGATTGCGGGGCAGGCCGGCGAGGGCGGCAAGCCCGCCCCACCAGTCGAAGCGGTAAATGTCGCTTCGCCGCCAGTTGAAAACCGTACGTTCGTTGCGGGAGATGGTTTTGAAGAGTCCGCCGGCGTCAATCCGGTTGGCGATCAGGGTGGCGATGACCGAGCCGGCGCTGATACCGATGTAGGTGTCGAAACGGCGAGTCGAGAAACCGGCGCAGAACAGGCGGTCGAGAGCGCTCAGGCAGCCAATCTCATATGCGGCGCCCATGATGCCGCCCCCGGCGAGAACCAGGGCCGTTTTGCTGCGTTTCTCACTCATCGATTCTTTCAGCGTTTGGCTTTCACCTTGATTTTGGGTTTGCCCTCTTCGGTCACGACGACAAAATCAACCTGCCGATCGCCGAACTTCTGACGAATGGCCTCTTGCTGCTTGGCCAGGAAACTGGTCAGCTGTTCGCGGTTGGGGGGGCGCAGCTTGCAGCGCTGATGGGCATTGACCAGCTCCTGGTACAGGCTTTCCACGGGATCGAGAACCTCCTCGCGCTCTTCTTGCGGAGCGGCCTGTTCGTCGCGGGAGCGGGCATAGCGTTTGATGCGTGCCGTGTGCCGTTCGTACTTCCCCTCGTCGATCAGGCGGAGAATGCGATCCCAGTAACCTGCATAACTGTTGAACCGGCTGCTAATGCTCTGCAGGCGAAAGCGCAGGTCCGTCTGCGGGATGTAGAGCGTCACCGTCTTGCGCAGGCGCTTGATTAAATTCTGCCTCTTCTGCTCCGGCGAACGTTTCTCCAGGCCGAGGAAGTACTGCTCGTAGGCAAACTCCACCTCCTTGAGGTCCGCCTCAAGCTGGTTCAGCAGTTCAGTGATTTGCCCACGGCTGCTCATGCAATTCCCGTTAATTGTTGATCAAAATGCATTTAAATATACTCAAGCGGCTTCGGGGGTGTCAAAGAGAATCCTTGAAAGCAGCAGAGAACCGGCTATTCTCTGACAATATTGCTTTGAATGGCGGACTCGCCGCTTGACCTTTGCAGGCCATTTCGAAATAATGACACGCTTTAATGTGGAGGAAATACGATGTCTGAAAATCTCGCCGCCGTGATCCTTGCCGCTGGCCAGGGGACGCGGATGAAATCTGCCCTGCCCAAGGTCCTGCACCCCGTCATGGGGCAGCCGATGCTGCGTCACGTCGTGCGGACTGCGGCTACGCTTGGCGCCTCACCGATGGTTGCCGTCGTCGGTCATGGTGCGGACCAGGTTCGTGCGGCGTTCACCGGGGAGCCGCTGCAGTTCGCCTTGCAGGCGGAACAGCTCGGCACCGGCCATGCGCTGCAATGCGCCGCGGAAGCCCTCGCCGGATTCAGCGGCGATCTGCTGCTGCTGTGCGGTGATGTGCCTTTGCTGCGTGAAGCGACCCTGGGGCACCTGCTGGAGCACCACAGGCAGACGGCCGCCAGCGTTACGATCCTGACCGCCAACATGGCGGACGCTACCGGATATGGCCGGATATTGCGCGGCGTCGCTGGCGTGGAACGCATCGTCGAGGAGAAGGATGCGACGCCCGAGGAACGTCGGGTGAGCGAGATCAATACGGGCATTTACCTGTTCCGCGCTCCCGAAGTCTTCGGTCTGCTTGGCACCCTGGATAATCGCAACGCCCAGGGCGAGTATTACCTCACCGACGTGGTGGCTGCGGCGAACCGGGCCGGTGGACGGGTCGAAGCATTGGCGATCGAACAGGCGGAGGAGGCCATGGGCATCAATGACCGGGTCCAACTGGCCCAGGCGGCGCAGATCCTGCGCCGGCGTATCAACGAGAGCCTCATGCGCGCCGGCGTGACCCTGCTTGATCCGGCGGTCACCTACATCGACCCCGAGGTGACAGTCGGTGTCGATACCCTGATTCATCCCGGAGTGCATCTGCGTGGCCGGACTGTCATCGGCAGCGGCTGCGAACTCGAACCCGGGGTCGTCGTCAGCGACTGCATCATCGGTGACCGGGTCCATCTCAAGGCCGGGTCGGTATTGAGCGAATCGAAGATCGGCGATGACTGTGCCGTAGGCCCTATGGCGCATCTGCGACCGGGAACACAGTTGGCCGGGAACAACAAGATCGGCAATTTTGTCGAAACCAAGAAAGCCGTGATCGGTGTAAAGTCGCAGGCCAGCCACCTGACCTACATCGGCGATGCGATCCTTGGCAAGAACGTCAACCTGGGGTGCGGCACCATCACCTGCAATTACGACGGCGTCAACAAACATCAGACGGTCATCGAAGATGACGTCTTCGTCGGCAGCGATACTCAATTCATCGCACCGGTGCGTGTCGGGCGGGGCAGCCTGATCGGCGCCGGTTCGACGATCACCAGGGATGTGCCTGCCGACGCCCTGGCCATCGCACGCTCCGAGCAGAAGAACATCGATGGTTGGGCTGCCCGCAACCGCAAGAAACAGAAGAAAAAAGACTGATCCAGAAATCATCAAAGCATGAGCCCTGGGTGTTCATTCATCGCTCATTGCAACGCACGCGGAACAGAGGCCTTTTATGTGTGGTATTGTCGGATACGTTGGACCGCAGGACGCAACCCCGATCGTTTTGGACGGCTTGCGCCGACTCGAGTACCGCGGCTACGACTCGGCGGGTATCGCAGTTGTTACAGACGGCAAGGTGACGATCCGCCGGGCGCAGGGGAAACTGGCGCGACTGGAGGAGGTGCTGCGCGACAAGCCACTGGCAGGCAGCCCCGGCATCGGTCACACGCGCTGGGCGACCCACGGCCGTCCTTCGGAAGTCAATGCCCACCCGCATTACGCCGGCGGTTTCGTGGTGGTGCATAACGGCATCATCGAGAATTATCTCGATCTCAAGAATCGCCTGCGCGGTCAGGGGCATACATTCAGCTCTGAAACCGATACGGAGATCGTCGCCCACCTGGTTGAACAGCACTACAAGGAATGCAGCGATTTCGAAACCGCCGTGCGCCGGGCCCTTGCCGAGGTGCGCGGTGCCTACGCCGTCGCCATTCTCAGCGAGCGCGAGCCGGACAAGCTGATTGCCGCCAAGCTCGGTTCGCCTCTGGTGGTCGGTCAGGGCAATGGTGAGTTTTTTGTCGCCTCCGACATCCCCGCCATGTTGTCCCACACACGGGAGATGATTTTTCTCGAAGACGGTGAGATGGTCGTCTTCACCGCCGAGGCCATGCGTCACACGACGCTCGCCGGCGCCTTGGTCGCCAGAGATTCGAAAACCATCACCTGGAGCCCGGTCATGGCCGAGAAGGGCGGCTACCGGCACTTCATGCTCAAGGAGATCCACGAGCAGCCGCGGGCGATTGCCGACACGATCGCCGGGC
>JBFIMV010000332.1:0-3366 GCA_041611575.1 Desulfuromonadales bacterium
ATACGGCCGGTTCGATCCTGTTTCTCGAAGATGTCGATGAAAAGCTGCACGAGGTGGATCGCTACCTGACCCAGTGGATTCTGGCCGGCAAGTTCAAGGGGATCAAAGGGCTCATTCTCGGCGATTTCCGCGGCATCAGAAGCAAGCAGGTCTATGACATCCTGGCCTCGCAAATGGAGCTGGACTTCCCGGTGGTGCATTGCCCCTACATCGGCCATGTCGCCAACAAGATCACTTTGCCGGTAGGTGCCGAGGTTGAGCTGCATACGACGAGCAGGCAACTCATGATCAAAACCATTGCTTTCCCCGGGGGCCGCCCGTGAACATCCTATGGCTGATCATGATCTGTGTCAGTATCGTCTTCGCCATCTTTACCGGCAATCTGGAAGCATTTACCAAGTCGATCTTCGACGGTGCAAAATCGGCGGTGGAAATCTCGCTGTTCCTGCTCGGCATCGTCTCGGTCTGGCTGGGGATCACCCGGATTCTGGAAGACTCCGGCCTCATCTACCGCATCGCGCACCTGTTCAAGCCGCTCATCTCCCGGCTGTTCAAGAACATCCCCGGTGACCACCCTTCGATCACCGCCATCACCCTGAATGTTCTGGCCAACCTGTTCGGGCTAGGCAACGCCGCCACGCCGCTGGGGATCAAGGCGATGCAGGAACTCGATGCGCTCAATGAGGACAAGGGCACCATCACGCCCGAGATGATGACGTTCATTGTCATCAACACCGCCAGCATCCAGCTGATCCCGTTCTCCGTGATCGGCATCCTGGCCGGCTACGGGCACGGCAACCCGGCCGCGGTAGTGCTCCCGGTGCTGATCGCCACCGCGATCTCCACCATGACAGCGCTGCTGGTATTGGCGGCGTTCAGGAAGATATTCCGATGATCGAGAACGTTGAATACCTCTCGCTGCTCATCATCCCGCTGTTCATTCTGTTTACGGTCCTCTACGGCACGTTCAAGAAGGTCAGAGTCTATGACTCCTTTGTCGCCGGGGCCAAGGACGGGCCAGCGATTATCCTCAACATTTTCCCCTATCTATTAACCATCTTCGTGGCCATCAAAGGTTTCCAGGCGTCGGGCGCGTTCGACTATGTCAGGAACGCCTTTTACAGCCTGTTCGCTTTCCTGGATATCCCGATCGAAGCCTTCTCTATGGCGGTCATGAAACCCCTCTCCGGCAGTGCTTCGACCGCGCTGTTTACGGACATCGTCAAAACCTCCGGCCCGGACTCCATGGCGACGCACATGTCGGCCATCATTATGGGAAGCGCCGAGACCACTTTTTATGTGCTGGCCGTCTACCTTGGCGCCGTCAGTATCAGGAAAACCCGTTATCTGGTGCCGGTCTGCCTGGTTGCCGACTTTATCGGTATCGTGGTGGCCGTCTTCGTTGCGAGGTGGTTTTTCTAGATGTGCAGAGTTCTGGGTATCACCAATTTCGACTATTCCAGGCATCAGAGCATCGTTGCACGGTTCTGTGAGCTCGCGCACAGCGGCGTGGTCATGGCCGAAGATCCGCCCGGACATAAGGATGGCTGGGGGCTGGCCTTCTACCGGGAGGGGCAACTGATCGTTCACAAAAGCGGCATCAACCTGCTTGAAGAAACCGACAGGGTCTTCGGCCTATTAAGCGCGGCGCAGACCTCGCCCTTGATGATTCTGCATTTGCGCAAATCCGCCTGGGGGGACAGGTTCAGCACTCGACACGCCCACCCTTTCCACCACGACAACACCGTGTTCTTCCATAACGGCGTGGTCTACGACTACCAGGGGCTGCGCCCCGATATCACCCTGCCAGGGCTTGGCGCCGATGCCCTCGATACGGAGGTCCTCTTTTATCACATGATGAGTGGCGAGGCTCAGGACCTGGGCCGGGCTTTTCTCGATACGGCGGCGCTGATCAAGCGGCAGCATAAATTTTCGGCGCTGAATTGCCTGTTCAGCGATGGTGTGAAATTCTTCGCTTATCGTGATTACGCCAAGGAAGCGGACTACTATTCGCTCTACAAGGCTTGTTCGGAAAACTCCTGCTTTATTTCATCCGAGCCCCTTGATGAAAACATGCGGTGGGACATGATGACGAAGGAAGAATTTTTGGCGATGGATCTGGCCGCCGTTGTTGAAACGTGACGCCTCCCTGTCCCTGTAGAACTATGAAGCTCATAAACGCCAGAACACGGATGGCTTCCCCACAGCGCAGATTCGTTTATAATGCGTAAAATTATCGTAAGGGAGGGTGTAGATGTCCAGTACTCTCGGTACCCTGTTTCGCGTAAGCACTTTCGGTGAATCCCACGGCGTCGGAGTCGGCGCGATCGTCGACGGCTGTCCGGCTGGTCTGCAGCTTTCCGAAGCTGACATCCAGCCTCAGCTTGACCGCCGCCGGCCGGGGCAGAGCGACCTGACTACGCCGCGCGAGGAGGCCGACAAGGTGACCATCCTCTCCGGCGTGGAAAACGGCCTGACCCTCGGGACGCCGATCGGTCTGCTGGTGCACAACAAGGACCAGCGTCCGGGCGACTATGGTGAGATGGACCAGGTGCCGCGCCCCTCCCATGCCGACTTCACCTACCAGGCCAAGTACGGTACCCGGGCCAGCAGCGGCGGCGGCCGCTCCAGCGCCCGCGAGACGATCGGCCGGGTCGCCGCAGGGGCGATCGCCGAGAAGATCCTGCGCGAGCAGTGGGGGGTGGAGATCGTTGCCTGGGTCAGCTCTGTCGGTGCCGAGCAGGCCGCGGACGTGGATCCAGATGCGGTCAGTCGGGCGCAGGTCGATGCCACCCTGGCGCGTTGCCCGGACAAGGCTTCGGCAGAACGCATGGAAAAGCTGGTGCGCGAGGTACTCTCCGCCAAGGACTCGATCGGCGGCGTGGTCTCCTGTGTCTGCCGCAACGTGCCGGCCGGCTGGGGTGAGCCGGTGTTCGACAAGCTCGACGCCATGCTCGCCAAAGCCATGCTGTCACTGCCGGCCACCAAGGGTTTTGAGATCGGCTCCGGTTTTGCCGGGACGCAGCTGCGCGGCTCACAGCACAACGACCCCTTCGTGCGGAAAGGGGACCGTCTCGGCACCGTGACCAACCATGCCGGCGGCATGCTCGGCGGCATCTCCAACGGCGAATCGATCCTGTTCCGGGTGGCATTCAAGCCGGTGGCAACCATCGGCCTGGCGCAGGAGACCGTCGATTTCGCAGGCAACCCGGTGGTGCTCGAAGCCAAGGGGCGGCACGACCCCTGCGTGGTGCCGCGCGCCGTGCCGATCGTCGAGACCATGGCGGCGCTGGTGCTGCTTGATCTGGCGTTGCGGCAGCAAAGTCGGGTATAGACAGTCCTGAGTGCTGAGTCCTGAGTCCTGAG
>JBFIMV010000333.1:0-3363 GCA_041611575.1 Desulfuromonadales bacterium
ACAGTGGAAGCGCAACGTTGACAGCGAAGTAGTTTGCGTGCCCGAGAGTGCGCCCCCAGTAGCTGCGCAAGCGCGCGAGCAGCGCATCCTCACGGCCGGACAGCACGAGGAGGAGCGATACAACGCCTGCGTAGAGAGCGAAAAGGCCGAGAATGATGTGTGAGTTCATCACTCCTCCGTCTGCGTGGAACTGACGTTCAACCCGTAATCAAGAACGACTTCGCCCTTGAATTATATACAAAATTACCGACGGAGCAAACCCTGCAAAACGCCCTGCTCACAGGCGCTATACGCCGATAACCTTTACCAGGACCCGTTTGCGTCGACGACCATCAAACTCACCATAAAAAATCTGCTCCCAGGGACCGAAATCCAGACGGCCATGCGTGACGGCAACGACCACCTCCCGGCCCATGATCGTGCGCTTGAGGTGACCATCCCCGTTGTCTTCTCCGGTCCGGTTGTGTTGATACAGAGAAAGCGGCTCGTGCGGCGCCAGGGTTTCCAGCCAGCGTTCAAAGTCCTGATGCAGGCCGCTTTCATCGTCGTTGATAAAGACCGACGCGGTGATGTGCATGGCGTTGCAAAGCAGCAGTCCCTCGCGAATACCACTTTCCCGCAGGCAATCTTCCACCTCGCCGGTGATGTTCAGGAACCCCCTGCGAGCCGGAAGCTCAAACCAGAGCTCCTTGCGAAAGCTTTTCATCGTCTTTGCTCCTTTGTGTGGCTCCTGTCCGGGCA
Source organism: Desulfuromonadales bacterium (assembly GCA_041611575.1). GTDB lineage: Bacteria > Desulfobacterota > Desulfuromonadia > Desulfuromonadales > BM103 > JBFIMV01. The sequence goes on from JBFIMV010000333.1 coordinate 742, forward strand.
ACTCAACTCACCCGGCCAACATCTCTTGAACTGCTGAAAGCAGGCATGATATTATTCCAAGAATGAAGCGGAATACATTTTGCCATCTCTGTCTTATCGCAGGGAACAGTCGAGGCGCCTGATGCCGGCCCCGATCCCTCACCTCCTGCGGCTTGCTCTCCCGGTCCTGGCCCTCTCCCTGTCGTTTGCGACCATCCCCGCAAAGCCCGGTGCTGCGGCTGAGCCGCCGGCGCCCGGAGCAGCGCAGGCGACGATAGAGCCGGAGTCCCTCTCCATGCTGCAGTCATTCTTCCAGACACTCGACTACGACTGGCACCGTCTCGACACCGGCGTGCCGCCGTTCATTCTCGAGCGCATCCCCGAAGACCTGAACCATTCGGCCAGCGTCACCGCCAAAAAACACGCGTTTTTCATGGGCCTGCTGCCAATGGTGCTGCTCGCCAACCAGGAGATCGAGAAGGATCGCAGCGACTTGATGGAAATTCTCGAGCGCAACACCCCCGGCAAGCGAATACTGCCCGGCGACCACAGACGCCTGCAGGAAATCCTTGCCAACTACGGCCTGCGCGGCAACCCGCTGACCGACAACCACGTCCGCGCCAAACTCCTGCGCCGTATCGACACCATCCCGCCGGCCCTCGTCCTGGCCCAGGCGGCCAACGAATCGGCCTGGGGAACCTCGCGATTCGCCAGACTGGGCAACAACCTGTTCGGCGAGTGGACCTTTACTCCCGGAACCGGCATTGTGCCAAGCAACCGCCCGGCTGGCGAAACCTACGAAATCCGAAAGTTTCCAAGCATTTACGAGTCGATCCGCAGTTATATGCGCAACCTCAACACGCACGGCGCCTACAGCAAGTTGCGCGACATCAGAAACAGCCTGCGCAAGGCGGACAAGCCGGTCACGGGGCTCGCCCTGTCCGCCGGCCTGCTCAATTATTCCCAACGCCGCGAACGATATGTCTCCGATATCCAGGGGATGATCCGCCAGAACAGGCTCTACGACATCAACCAGGCTTTTCTCAGGCCGGACGAGAACGCTTCGGACGGCACCTCTGATTCTTTGAACGCCGGCCTCTTCTCAACCCGCGGCCACCTGTCCAGCCAGCCTTTACTCTCCAGCGCGAACCCATAAGTGACTGTACCAGTACCAGCTGCGCCCCTGACGATCGCGCGCAGTCAAGGTGTACTTGCTGCGCTTTTCCGCAAGCGGCAGCGTGGCCCTTGCCTCGTAGAGCCCGTCATCCCCGGCGACTCGCCGTACCAGGCATTCCGGTTGTCCCGGCACGAAACAGCGCAGAGAGGCTGGTTCAATACTTTCCTGCGGCAGGCGGAAGCGCAGCAGCGGCGGGTTCTCGCCGGCGGGGTAACGACTGTCGGCGGTCACAGCGTCAACCACGAGCGGACGCATGAAGAGTCGCTGGCGAAAGTCCTCGACACCGGCATAACCTCCGCCGACGGGAAAGCGCGGCCAGCGGAAGCGCTCGGTCGACACCCCGACGACCCCTGACTGCTGGCCGAACGCGGCGCGGAAACCGAGCTGCTTGACAAGATCGGCGAGCGGAGTCGAGAACTCTCCGTAGGGATAGGCGAACAGGGTCGGCGCCTTGCCGAGCCTGACCGTGAGGGCCTGTTGGGCGCGCCGGATATCTTCTGCAACACGTGCCGCCCACGCTGCAGCCCCCTCCCCCGCACGCTCGTGCAGCAGGTAGCCGTGAGAGGCCGTATGGTTGCCGATCTCCACTCCCTCGTCCTGCAATTGCCGCAGTTCCTGCCAGGAGAGAAATTCGTCGCCGCCGACGCTGTCGGTACTGACGAACAGGGTTGCCGGATAGCCGTAACTCTTCAGCAACGGCCAGGCGACCGTCAGGAACGAGCGATACGCATCGTCTACGGAAATGACGGCACAGCGCTCCGGCAGCGGCAAACCCGAGTCAAGTCGATCGACGACTTCGCCGAGAGTGACAACCGCGAATCTTTCCTGTTTCAACAACTCCAGGTGGGCCTTGAAATCAGCCGTCGAAATGTCGGTCGATGGGAAGCGCGGGTCGGCGAAACGATGGTAGATGAAGACATTCGCCTGTCCGGATGCGCACAGCGCCTGTGGCAGGAGAAAGAACAGGAAGATCACCAGACAACATGTCCTGATGGATTTATTCGTCAGACTCGGCATTTTGTTGTTGCTTGACCTTGGAACGCAGGTAACGCCGTATGCTGTTGCGGGCGCGCGGGGTGACCGCCCATTCCAGCCATTTCGGCAGGACGGTCGGCTGGGATGCGGTCTCGACATCGATCTGGTCGCCGTCCAGAAGGTGGGCCCTGAGCTGGCGGATCTTGCCGTTGATCCGCACGCGCACAGCATGCAATCCGAGCTGCTCGTGAATCATGAAGGCGAAATCAAGGGCGCTGCTCCCTCCGGCAGGACGCGCACCTCCCCCTGGGGCGTATAAACCTGGATGGAGGCAGAGGCCAGGCGCAGGCTCTCCATGTCGAAGGCGGATTCGCCATCGGCCAGAGATTGCATCAGGTCACCGAAGTTCTTGCTGCGGAACCGGAACCCGGGGGCGAGCACCCCGGACTCGGTGAAGCGCTGCAGCTTGCGGGTGGTGATCTCGACCCGCA
>JBFIMV010000334.1:0-3355 GCA_041611575.1 Desulfuromonadales bacterium
GGGTGGTACGAAGACGACCCGGGGCTGGCCATGGGCGCGTTTCTGCAGAGCTGTGGCGCCCTCCGCTGGCGGCCGCAGTGGCAGCCAGCCTGTCGGGAAGCGGCGGCGATGGAACATGTCACGGGCGAAGTGGTCCGGGCTTTTTTTGAACGCAACTTCGTGCCGCATATGGCCTACAAGGAAGACGGTTCAACTCAAGGGCTGATAACCGGATATTACGTGCCGGACCTGCGCGGGAGCCGTACGCCATCGCCCGAGTACAACTATGCTCTCTACAGTCGCCCCGAGGAGCTGCTGGTCATTGACCTCACCGAGGTTTATCCGGACCTCGGCAATTATCGTCTGCGCGGCCGGCTGGAAGGACATCGCGTTGTCCCCTTCTGGAAGCGCTCCGAGATTGACAGTTCACAGCAGCCGCTGGCGGGGAATGAACTCTTCTGGGTTAACGACGCCGTGGAGCTCTTCTTTTTGCAGATTCAGGGTTCGGGGCGCATCATCCTGGAAAACGGCGAAAGTATCATGATCAATTATGCCGACCAGAATGGACACCCCTACCGGTCGATCGGCAAGCTCCTGATCGATCGGGGCATGATGACCAAAGACCAGATGTCGATGCAGAACATTCGCAGCTGGGCGCGCGACAATCCGCAGCATGTCGCGGCGCTGCTCAACGAGAACCCGAGTTACGTGTTCTTTCGCGAGCTGGGCCCCGAGGTGAAGAGCCCGCCCGGCGCCCTTGGGGTCCCTCTGACTCCCGGCCGCAGCCTGGCGGTCGATCCGAAGCATATCCCCCTGGGGGCCCCGGTCTTCGTGGCGACGACCTGGCCGAACAGCACCCGGCCTTTGCAGCGCCTGATGATGGCCCAGGACACCGGCGGGGCCATCAAGGGGCGGGTGCGCGGCGACTTCTTCTGGGGACTGGGTGACCAGGCTGGAGAGCAGGCCGGACGCATGAAGCAACCGGCACGATTCTGGGTGTTGCTCCCCAGGTGATCGAAAGGAGCATGATGGTCAAGCGATTCGGAACAGTCTGCTCATGTCTCGCGACGCTGCTGTTGGGTCTGGCCGCCGCGGCGCACGGCGCCGGGGAGGTCGTGCCCGGTGTCGGAGATTTCCTGGTGGCCGAAGAGTCGATCAGTGACTCCCGTTTCCGTGGCGGGGTGGTCCTGGTGGTGAAAAACAACCATGAGGGGAGCGCCGGCCTGGTGGTGAACCGTCAGAGCCGTCTGCCGCTGGCCGCCGTGCTCCCTGAGACCTCTCCCCTGAAAGACCGTGGCGTCATGCTCTCCTACGGTGGACCGGTTGAGCCGGAAGGGCTCCTGGCCCTGGTGAAGATGGCAGGGCTCCCTCCGGAACCGGCTGACATTGTTCTTGACGATCTCTACATTACGGGGCTTTCGGTGCTTGATTCATGGGCGAAGCCCGCCGATCCCGTCCCCTTGTTTCGTGCGTTTACGGGCTATGCCGGGTGGGCACCGGGACAACTCGCGGTAGAATTGGCGCGGGGTGACTGGAGGGTTGTGCGGGGTACGGCTGAAATGGTTTTTGATCGTGCGCCTGAAACCCTCTGGCAACGGCTGCATGATCCAACCCGATGAAGGGGGGGTGCCGCCGGATTACTTGTAGTCCTGCCCCAATCGTTCGAGCAGCCCCTTAACGACCGTGTCGATTCTGGATTGTTCCTCTTCGAGGATGTTCAGAAAACGCAGGCCGGCCAGCTGGGTCTCGTCGTCCTGCAAAGGCCCTGCCCAGACAACTTCCGCCAACGCGCAAACGATTCCCTTCTTGTCGCCCAGGGAGAGATAGACGAGTATCAGCTCCGAGAGGTTGACGGGGGCCTTCAGCGGCAGGCGCATGCCGCCTCCCGCCAGGTTGATCAGGTTCTTGGCAAATTCGGTGAACTCCGCCGCAGAGGTTCCCGCCTTGATCTGCCTGCGATGTTCGTCCAGGCGGTTGCGCATTTCCGCCAGGTTCCCGTCCTGTCGCTTGATCCCGACCCAGGCGTTGACATCGACCCGGTGATAGATGCGCCGCGAGATGAACTCCAGGTTCCCCTCGAATTGCAGCCGGATGTCCTGCCCGCTGATCTTTTCGACGAAAGAGGCGACCATTCGCAGGCCCATCCCCTTGTGGTCGGTCAGCACTTCAAACAGCATCCCCGGTTCGAACGGGTAGGAATCGGCGGCGTCCGATCCGTAGGGGAGCGCCAGATCAAGCTGATTCGGCTGGCTGCGCATGGCGTAGCCGGTGATGGTGTCAAGTGCCGTGCGCTCTTCATCGGTAAAGATGCGCTTGATGAAGACCTTCTGGCCGTTGATGAAGTATTTTCCGTAGGACATAGCTGTCTATCCGAACCGAATGTCTGAGGCAAACGCTTGCTACTCGCTGCAGACCGCCTGTTCGATCCTCGCCGCGATCACGTCGATCGATTCTCCGCCACCGGCGATCGTCACCTCCGCGTACTTTTCGTAAAGCGGCCGCCGCTCGGCGTAAAGTTGCGCATAGGACTTCTCGGGGCCGATCACCAGCCCCCTGCTGTCCATGTCCCTGACCCGGGCGCTGAGCTCTTCGAGAGGGACATCCAGAAAGACCAGCCTCCCGAGACCCTTCAGGTGCGCCATGGCCCGTTCACTGTACACCGCAGAGCCGCCAGTGGCAATCACGCAGTGAGTCGCTTCCAGCGAACAGAGGACCTCTTCCTCAAGCCGTTTGAAAGCCTCAAGTCCGACGTTCTTGATGATCTGCTGCAACCGGCAGCGCTCCTTTGCCTGGAGCAGCAGGTCCGTATCGGTAAAATTGTAGCCGAGCCGCTTGGCCAGCAGCACGCCGACGGTGCTCTTGCCGGCGCCGGGCATGCCGATCAGGACAATGTTGAGGGCACAGTTCGCTCGCATTAGCACGAGAATCGCCTGATTATTGTTCTAAGGTCAACTGAAGAATTGCAATTCTCCAACGTTCTTCCCACGCAGACCAATCCTGCCCCGGCCCTATGACGTGTTCCTGGAAAAAAGACTTCGAGAGTTGTCCGAGTTGGATTGCCCATTGCTCTTGCATCGCAAGCAGCTCGCCTGGGTTATTTCCTGCCCCTTCAGCCGTAAAATGTTGGGCTCGTCTCCTGACGGTTTCCTGCCATAACCCCCAGAAGGCTGCCCAGTTGCTGCTGCCGCTTGAGTCCTGATGCAGAAAATGGGTCAGACCCCAGGCGACGGAATAATCAGCGTTGTCAAACGGACCTCCGTAAGTTCTGCTGACGACCTGTCCTGCTGCCGGGGCCTTGCCGCGTTTCAGCAATCCTTGTAAATGGGCCAGTCGCGGCGGGTGGATCCGCCCGGGTCGCAGATGGTCAGTGTCAACC
>JBFIMV010000335.1:0-3316 GCA_041611575.1 Desulfuromonadales bacterium
GGTTTTTTTCTCTTTGGGCATGTAAAAACCTCTTTCGGAACAGATACTACTACCATAGCCGCCCCCGGAACGGCAACAGTTTTGCCGGTTTTAACCGGCGACGGCCTATGGTATAGTTACCGCTTCGGTTGAGGAGCGCCGCCGCCGGGTGTCGATTAGCGCCGTGGCACTAACACGATCCCGACAAGAGTGAAGGAGTCCAATAACGTGCCTGCCTCGGATTTTCGCCGTAACAAGATCGTCGCCACCATCGGTCCGGCAAGCTCTTCCCGGGAGATGCTGCTTGCCCTGATGGAGGCCGGGGCCGATGTGTTCCGCCTCAACTTTTCGCACGGCCAGCACGACGAACTGGCCGAAGTGGTCGCCTGTATCCGCGAGCTCTCGCGCGATCGCCGCCGTGCGGTCGCCATTCTCGGCGACCTGCAGGGGCCGAAAATCCGCACCGGTCTGATGCGGGACGGCGCCATAACCCTCACGGCCGGGGAGGCGATTGTCATTACAACGGCTGATGTTCTCGGTGATAGCGATGTGATTTCGACCACCTACGAAGCCCTGCCGCGCGATGTCCGTCCCGGCGACCGGATCCTGCTTGACGATGGTTTGCTTGAATTGCGGGTCGAAGCGGCAGCCGGCAGCGAAGTGCGCTGCCGCATCGTGGTCGGTGGTGAGCTGAAGAGCCGGAAAGGCATGAATCTGCCGGGCGTGGCCGTCTCCGTCCCGGCGATCACCGAGAAGGACCATCTCGACCTGGACTTCTGCATCGATCAGCAGCTCGACTACCTGGCCCTCTCGTTCGTGCGCAGCGCGACGGACATTCATCAGCTCAAGGACCTTCTTTACAAGCGGCGTTCCGACATCCGGGTGATCGCCAAGATCGAGAAGCCGGAAGCGGTAGAGAACTTCGCCGCGATCCTCGAGGCGGCCGACGGTATCATGGTGGCGCGCGGTGATCTCGGCGTTGAGCTGAGCCCGGAAAAAGTCCCGCTGATCCAGAAGCACATCATCCGTCAGTGCAACCTGGCGGGCAAGCCGGTGATCACGGCGACCCAGATGCTGGAGAGCATGATCCACAGCCCGAGACCGACCCGCGCCGAGACCTCGGATGTGGCCAACGCCATTCTCGACGGCACCGATGCGGTCATGCTCTCGGCGGAAACCGCAGCCGGCAGCTACCCCTGCGAGGCGGTGGCGATGATGGTGCGGGTGGCCGAAGACGTCGAAGCCGATCCGCAGCTCAAGGAGCAGGTGTTCTATGCCCTCTCCGAGGCCGGCGGTTACCGGCGGCTCCCCGAAGCGATCAGCCAGGCGGCCTGCCGGGTGGCGGAAAGCGTCAAGGCCGCGGCCATCCTGGCCTTCACCCAAACCGGCAGCACGGTCGCCCTGGTTGCCAAACACCGCCCGCGGGTCCCGGTCTACGCCGTCACACCTTCACAGGCTGTCCGGCGGCGCATGGCCCTTTACGCCGGCGTCCGCTCCATCCGGGTCGACATCGAGGGCGACACCGAGGCGCAGATCCGGGCTGTCGAAGCCGCCGTCCTGTCGGCGGGCGTATTGCAGAAGGGCGACGTGGTGGTCATCACCATGGGCAGTCCGGTCTCGGACCCGGGGACAACCAACCTGCTGAAAATCCATCGGCTTGGTACCGGGCCGTTTTTCGAAGTCCATTAAGCCCGGTACGCGGGCCTGATTCGAGGTGCGAGGAAATGCCCATGAAGAAAAAGGCGGTCGTCCTTTACAGCGGCGGGCTCGATTCGACCACCTGCATGGCAATCGCCCGGGCCGACGGCTTCGAGGCCTACGCGATGAGCTTTGCCTACGGCCAGAGGCACTCGGTCGAGCTCGAAAAGGCGCGCCGCTATGCGCCTCTGATCGGTGCGGCCAGCCACCAGGTGGTGCAGATCGACCTGCGCCAGATCGGCGGCAGCGCCCTGACCGGAGAGATTGACGTGCCGAAAGAGGGGGTCGCCGAAGACGTCATCCCGATCACTTACGTGCCGGCGCGCAACACCATCTTCCTGAGCTTCGCGCTGGCATGGGCCGAGGTCCTGGGCGCCTTCGACATCTTTGTCGGCGTCAACGCCCTCGACTATTCCGGCTACCCCGACTGCCGGCCGGAATATATCAGCGCCTTCGAGAACATGGCGAACCTCGCCACCCGCGCCGGCGTCGAGGGGACTGGGCGCTACTGCATCCACACGCCGCTCATTCAGCTCAGCAAGGCCGAGATCATCCTCACCGGCCTCGACCTCGGTGTCGACTACTCCCTGACGCACTCCTGCTACGATCCGACCCCGGCCGGGCTCGCCTGCGGCCGCTGTGATTCCTGTCGGCTGCGCCTCAAGGGCTTCGCCGAGGCGGGGATCGAGGATCCAATCGATTACGAAACGCGAAGCGCGAAGTGAGAGACGCGATAAATGACAGGTAGAAATTAACCATGAACAGTAAACAATCGAAGAATTCGTTGCCTCTCGCAACTCGCTCCTCGCACCTCACCGGCAAAGCCGGCGGTATGCCCGACCTGCAGAAATCCCGTGATGAGCGCAACATCGCCATCGACAAGGTGGGGGTGAAGGACATCCGCTATCCGATCGTGGTGATGGACAAGAGCCGGGAGCATCAGCAGACGGTGGCGCGCATCAACATGTACGTCGACCTCCCCCATCACTTCAAGGGGACGCACATGAGCCGCTTCATCGAAATCCTCAACCAGTACCACGGTCAGATCAGCATCGAGCGGATGGATACCATCCTGCGCGACATGAAGGAACACCTCGAGGCCAGCTGCGCGCACCTCGAATTGGACTTCCCCTACTTCATCGAAAAGCAGGCGCCGGTTTCCGGCGCGCGCAGCTTGATGGAGTACCAGTGCCACATGGCCGGCAGCCTGGCCGAAGACTACGATTTTGTGCTCGGCGTGACCGTACCGGTCACCTCGCTCTGCCCCTGTTCAAAAGAAATCAGCGCCCGCGGCGCTCACAACCAGCGCAGCGCCGTCAAGGTGGAGATACGCTACCGTGATCACGTCTGGCTCGAGGACCTGATCGAGTGGGTCGAAGCCTGCGGCAGCGCCCCGGTCTACTCCCTTCTCAAGCGCGAGGACGAAAAGGCCTTGACCGAGCAGGCCTACGACAACCCGATGTTCGTTGAAGATGTGGTCCGGGCGGTCACCCAGCGCTTGAGCCAGGTTGCGGAAATCACCTGGTTCCGGGTCGCTTGCGAGAATTTCGAGTCGATACACAACCATTCGGCCTATGCCATGGTGGAGCGGCCCACGCCGTCCACGCGTGGATAAGTCTGTGGACAAGGTGGATAAAAC
>JBFIMV010000336.1:0-3308 GCA_041611575.1 Desulfuromonadales bacterium
GTTGTCGACAAACACGCAGGTCAGCTGGTCGCCGATGGCGCGATGGATCAACGCCGCCGCCACCGAGGAGTCGACGCCGCCGGAGAGTCCGAGAATGACCTCCTCGTCGCCCACCTGCTCGCGAATACGTTCGACGGCATCCTCGATGATGCGGCCCGGAGTCCATTTTCCGGAGCAGCTGCAGAGCTTGCGGACGAAGGTGTCGATCAGGATTTCGCCGCGCGGCGTGTGGTTGACCTCGGGGTGGAACTGCACGCCATACAGACCGCGGGCGAGGTTCTGGATGGCGCAAACCGGAGCGTTGTCCGTTGCCGCGACCTCTTCGAACCCCTGGGGGACGACCTCGACGTGGTCGCCGTGGCTCATCCAGACCGGGCTGTGGCCGTCGATGAAAAAGCTGTCGAACAGCGGCCCCGGCCTGCCTCTCGACAGCAGGTCGGCGTGACCGTACTCACGCTTGCCGGCGGGGACCACCTTGCCGCCGAAGTGCTGACACATCAGCTGCATGCCGTAGCAGATGCCGAGGACCGGCACGCCGAGCTCGAAGATTTCGCCACCGATCGCCGGAGCGCCGGCCTCGTAGACCGACTTGGGGCCACCGGAGAGGATAATCCCCTTCGGGCCGAAGGCCCTGATCTCGTCAAGCGTCATGTCGAAGGGATGCAGCTCGCAGTAGACGTGCGCCTCGCGCACCCGGCGGGCGATCAGCTGGGTGTATTGCGAGCCGAAATCGAGGATCAGGATTTTTTCAGAATGAATGTTCATTGTCAAATCCGGAAGTGCGAAGCGCGAGACGCGAATCGCGAAAAAACTCTAAAACCTTGCCGGTAACGGCCCTGAGCTTTGACGTCATGAGGTTCTTCGCACCTCGAACCTCGCGCCTCGATCCTGCCTAACCGATCTTCTCGATCCGGTAGTTCGGCGCCTCGTGGGTGATGGCGACGTCGTGGACATGGGACTCGCGCAGGCCGGCGTTGGTGATGCGCATGAAGCACCCTTTCTCCTGCAGTTCCTCGATGGTGCGGCAGCCCGTGTAGCCCATGCCGGAGCGCAGTCCGCCCATCAGCTGGTGGATGTTGGCCGACAGCGGGCCGCGGTATGGCACACGCCCCTCGATCCCTTCAGGCACCAGCTTGACTTCTGACTCGACGTCGGCCTGGAAGTAGCGATCCTTGCTCCCCTTCTTCATGGCGCCGAGGCTGCCCATGCCGCGGTAGGTCTTGTAGGTCCGCCCCTGGTAGAGGATCGTCTCGCCCGGCGATTCGTCGGTGCCGGCGAACAGGGAGCCGATCATGATGGTGTTGGCCCCGGCGGCGATCGCCTTGGGGAGCTCGCCGGAATACTTGATGCCACCGTCGGCAATCAGCGGAATGCCGTATTTGCGGGCGACCATCGCGACATCGGCGATCGCCGTGATCTGTGGCACGCCGACACCGGCAACCACGCGCGTCGTGCAGATCGAGCCGGGGCCGATCCCGACCTTGACGGCATCGGCGCCGGCCTTGATCAGGGCCTCGGCGGCCGCGGCGGTGGCGATATTGCCCGCGATCAGTGACAGTTCGGGATAGCTGCGCCGGGATGCGGCGACGGCATCGAGAACCGCCTGGGAGTGGCCGTGGGCGGTGTCGATGATCACGGCGTCGACACCGGAACGCACCAGCATCTCGAGGCGCTGCTCCAGATCGCCGCCGACGCCGACGGCCGCGCCGACCCGCAGGCGGCCCATCTCGTCCTTGCAGGCGTTGGGGTACTTGCGGACCTTCTCGATGTCCTTGATGGTGATCAGCCCCTTGAGGGCGAAATGATCATCGACCACCAGCAGTTTTTCGATGCGGTGCTCATGCAGGTGCTTCTTGGCTTCTTCCAGGGTCGTGCCGGGCGGCACGGTGACCAGCTTGTCCTTGGTCATGACCTTGGAGATCGGCTGGTCGAGCTTGGTTTCAAAACGCAGGTCGCGGTTGGTGAGAATGCCGACCAGCTTGCCGTTCTTGGTGATCGGCACACCGGAGATGCGATACTTCTGCATCAGCTCGAGCGCCTCGTAGATCTTCTGGTCCGGGTCCATGGTGATCGGATCGACGATCATGCCGCTCTCCGATTTCTTCACCTGGTCGACTTCCAGCGCCTGCTCGGCAGGCGACATGTTCTTGTGAACGATGCCTATGCCGCCTTCGCGCGCCATGCAGATCGCGGTGCGGGACTCGGTGACCGTATCCATCGCGGCCGACAGCAGCGGGATGTTCAGCTTGATCCGGGGAGTCAGGAAGGTGGTCAGGTCGACATCGCGCGGCAGGACCTGGGAATGGGCGGGGAGCAGCAGAACGTCGTCGAAGGTCAGGCCTTCGCGAATTTCGGAATCGAGCATCGTCGATACCTCCATGATGGGTCGTAGCATTAACGTGGAGCCGCGAGTCGGATTCGCTGGGCTTTCCCCAGGCATCGAAGGGACAGCCAGCGGATGGGTACGGGATGATGCGGCCCGAAGATTTAATCGATGAAACTAGTGCAGGGCCGCGGTGGTGTCAAGGAGATTCGGAGGACACTTCGGGGTTTTTCGTGCGACGGTCGGCAGCATGAATGTCTTCCCATTTGAACCCTTTGTCAGAGGCATCAAAATCGTACCAGACTTTTCTCAGGCAAAGCCCCTGGGGAGGAGCCGTCGGGCCGGATTTGACGTCAGGGTCGACAGCCAGAAGCCGCGGCAACTCCTCTATCGGTCGTTTGCCACGGCCGATATCGACCAGCGTGCCAACCAGCAGGCGGACCATGTTCCTCAAAAAACCGGTCCCCTTGAAGTCAAGGTGCAGGAAATCCCCGTCAGCGACGAAATCAATGGCAAAGATCGTGCGTATCGTCGTCTGGGCGGCGCAACCGGACGTCCGGAAGGCCTGGAAGTCGTGCTCTCCAACCAGCATGCCCGCGGCGGCGCGCATGAGTTCCAGGTCGAGGTCGCCGCGCATGTGCCAGGAGGTGCGACACGCCAGGGGGGACCTGGTGGCGCCGCGATAAATCGTATAGCGATACCATTTGCCCCGCGCCGAGTAACGGGCATGGAAATCTTCCGGAACCTCCAGGGCCTCCCGCACGGCAACATCTTCGGGGAGAAAACGGTTGACCCCTTCGCGGAAAGCGCTCAGCGGCATCATGACTTCCGTCCGGAAATGCGCGGGCATGTCGTGGGCATGGACCCCGGCATCGGTGCGTCCCGAGGAGTGGATTCGGACCGCATGACCCACAACCTGCGTCAGCGCCGCCTCGACGATGCCCTGTACGCCGAGGCCGTTCTTCTGGATCTGCCAGCCGGCGTA
>JBFIMV010000337.1:0-3281 GCA_041611575.1 Desulfuromonadales bacterium
TCTCGGCGCTGTAGAGCCGCAGCACACCGACCACCCGCTGCCGGGCGACGATCGGCATGGAGAGGATCGAGGCAATCCCTTCGGCGACGGTTTCGGCGGGGTATTCCAGGCGCGGGTCGTTGGCGGTGTCGGTGATCAGGACCGGTCTGCCGGCCAGGGTCTCGCTGATGCTCTGGTTGGTATGCGGTTGTCCCTTGGCAAGGAACTTTTCACTCAAACCGGTGGTGGCGATCAGTTCAAGTTCGTGGGTGGTTTCATTGCGCAGGCGCAGGGCACTGGCCTTGACCTGCATGATGCTGATCACCTTGTCGACGATCAGCTGCATCACCTGCCTGGAGTCGAGGGTCGAGAGGATTGCGTGGGTGATTTCGTGCAGGGTGCGAAAATACTCCAGGTTTTTGGCAGGATCGACCGGCTGGATAAGCGCTGATGCGAGTTGCGGTGCGCTGGTCTCGACGTTGGTCGGCAGGTCGGCGCCGATCTGGTCGAACAGGGAGGCCAGCTTGTCGCCTTCGGAGGCCTGGAGCCGGGCATTGACAATGGCCAGCCCGCCCATTTCCGCGAGGGCGGAGACGAACTCCAGGTCCTCGGCGCTGTAGTCACGAGGCTCTGCGCTGTAGAGCCGCAGGACGCCGATGACGTTCTCCCGGGCGATCACCGGCACAGAGAGGATGGCGCCAATCCCTTCGGCGCGCATGGCCTCGGGATACTGGATGCGCCGGTCGTTGCAGGCGTCGCTGATGTAAACGGGTTTGCCGGCCATGACCTCGGGGATGCTCTGGCCGGTATGCAGCGCCCCCTTGTTCAGGAAGGCCTCGCTCAAGCCGAACGACGCAACCAGTTCAAGGCTGTTGCTCTGCTCGTCGATCAGACGCAGGCTGCCGCCCTTGACCTCCAGGGCCGTGGCGGTGCGCTGGACCAGTGAGTCGAGCGTCGCCTGCAGGTCGCGGGCGGAGAGGATCGCCTGGGCGGTTTCAAAAAACAGCCGGAAATATTCAGTCGTGTTGGCCATGGGCATGTATCTTTTCCTCCTTCAGGGCACGGACCTGCAACAGTTGCCCTGAAATTAAATTTGAGAAGCAGCAACTCTATAACCATTTTACTAGCCTGAGGCTTTTTGCCTAGTCATTAATTCGACTGAAAGGTCATGTTGGCGAATTTCCGAACAGGCTCTCACTTGATCGTGGATGACCAAGGGCTCGGGAGTGTGATAACGTTCGCGTCAACCTTGGCGCCTTCCACAACCTGAACCCGGATGCCGAAAAATGCTTGCCGATCTCAACTTCGCCATTTTCATTACAGCACCGATATTCTGCATCCTCGGCCTGGGTGTCCTGTTCAAAAGGATCGGCTGGGTGACCGAGGAATTCGCCAGGGTCGGCTCTGACCTGGTCTTCAAGGTCACTTTACCGTGCCTGCTGTTCGTCAAGCTGGTTGAGACCGACTTCCGCCACGGTTTGCCGGTCATGCTGATCATCTATGCGCTGATTGCCACTGTCGCCATATTCCTGCTGCTCGACCACGCCCTCGCGCCGAAGCTGGAAGACCCGCGGCAGCGCGGGGTTTTCGTGCAGGGGGCGTTCCGGGGCAACATGGGGATCATCGGCCTGGCGTATTGCCTGAGCGCGTTCGGCGAAGGGGTGGTCACGGCCGCTTCCGTCTACCTGGCGGTCATGACCACGCTGTTCAACGTGCTGGCGGTCATTACCCTGACGCGCCACCAGGGTCGACCTGTCGGGCAGGGGAGTCTTGCCGGCGTGTTGTGGGGCATCCTCAAGAACCCGCTTATCCTGGCGATCTGCGCCGGCGTGCTGGTCTCCCTGAGCGGCCTGCAAATCTCGGAAATCCTGCTGAATACGGGAGGGTACTTCGCCCAGATGACCCTGCCCCTGGCGTTGCTCTGCGCCGGCGCCTCGATCCGCCTCCGCGAATTCCAGACCTCACCGCCGCTTTACTGGGCCGTTGCGGGCAAGCTGATGTTCGTGCCCCTGCTGATCACGCTCGGCGGGATCGCCGTCGGCCTGCGCGGTGAAAGTCTCGGCGTACTCTTCCTGATGTGTTCTGCTCCGACGGCAGCAGCCAGCTATCCCATGGCCCAGGCGATGAAGGCCGATCACCACCTCGCCGCCGCGATCATCGCGGCAACGTCCCTCGGTTCGGTGGTCACCACGACGCTTGGAATCTTTCTGCTGCGCAGCTTCGGCCTGATCTGAATCTGATACGGGACACTAACGTGCAAGTGTCCCGCTCGTCCCGCCTGGTTTTTCGGTTCTATAACCAAAACAAAGGCTCGAATCTTTTCAACGCAAAGACGCAGAGATTAAAGGGCAAGGCGCAAAGAAATAACGTACATAAGCCAAAGAATGTGAGAAATTTCCTTCGCGTCTTTCTTTTTCCTTGGCGCCTTTGCGTTGAAATGTGTTGACCTTCTTTCGGGTTATAGGCCCGTGGTTTTTAGCCTGCCCTATAATTCTCGTTGGCAATGCGATTGGGAAGATGAGAATTGGTGTTGCATGGTCATGCCCAGTCGTTGCAGGACCCCCGTAAAACTTTCTTCCGGGGGCGCCGTGATGGTCAGGGGGGAAGCGGTTTGCGGATGCGTCACGGTCAGCGACACGGCGGCCAGTAGCAGCCGGTTGCTGTCGAGGTGGTCGCGGAAGTAACGGTTGTGGACACCGTCGCCGTAGGTCGTGTCGCCGATGATCGGGTGGAAGATGTGCTTCATGTGTCGGCGCAGCTGGTGGCGCCGGCCGGTTACGGGAGCCAGTTCCACCAGCGCGTAGCGGCTGGTCGGGTAGCGCCCCACCGCCACCGGGACCTCGACCCGGTCAAGCACCCGCAGGCCGGTCACCGCTTCGAGCGGCTCGGCGCGCACCAGGTCGGTACGGTAGATTGGGCGCTCCTTGAGGGGGTGGTCGATGGTTTGATCGGCGGGGACCCCGCGTACCACGGCCAGGTAGCGCTTCTCCACCGCGTGCGCGCGCAGCTGCCGGCCCAGCTCACCGGCCGCCTCACGGTTCAGGGCGAACAGGACGATGCCCGAGGTCGGCCGGTCGAGACGGTGCACCGGCCAAATCCGCTGTCGCACCATGCGGCGCACCAGCAACATGAGCGAGACCGTCTCCTCGCGGGCCAGGTCGGTGGGGTGGACGACCATCCCCACCGGCTTGTGCACGGCGATAAGGTGGTCGTCCCGATGGAGGACGGGAATGGTTGTGTCACGATCGAAAGAGGGCAGCATCAGGTTCAGAAATAGGGGGAGACAATAACAGCTGCGGCCA
>JBFIMV010000338.1:0-3281 GCA_041611575.1 Desulfuromonadales bacterium
CCGGCGGCGCGATTGGCCGGGATGCGACTGATACCGTAGTTGTAGCAGGCATAGGCCCCGAAGGTGATGACGGTCCCCAGGTAGAAGACCGCCAGGGCCGGCCCCATCTGCCACCCGACCGGAAAACCGACCTCCGGCAGCAACAGGAAGGGGAAAAAGAAGAGGCTGCCGAGAAACGCCTGGAAGGCCGTAAGGAAGAGCGGCGGGTAATTGGCCGTCAGATGCTTGAGCGAGACCGTGTAGCCGGCGGCGCAGACCATCGCCAGAAATTCGAAAAAATTCCCGGTCAGCGGATCCGGGGCCGCTTCGCTGACCTCTCCTGCCAGCCCCAGCCAGACAGCACCGGCAATCGCGAGGAGAAAACCGGCCAGCGTCTGCCGGGTGATATTCTCACGCAGAAAGCCCCAGGCCAGAACCGCAACCAGCAGCGGCAGCATGGCGGTGATCATTCCGGCCTGAGAAGCGCTGGTCAATTCGAGGGCCCGGGCTTCGAAGAGGAAATACAGGCAGGGCTCACAGACCGCCATGACGAGCAGGTACTTGATATCCTGCTTGCGCCACCTGATCTTTCGGAACGCCGGGATGAACGGCAGGAAGCAGAGGCTGGCGACGAACATGCGGCCGAAGATCACCTGCATCGGGTGGTAACCGCGAAAGGCTATTTTCAGCGCGACAAAGGAACTGGCCCAGAGCAGCATCGCGAGGATCAGGCAAAAGGCCGGCAAGCGCCGGCGGGTGTCATCGGTCACGTCAATCTCCAGGAAAATGAGCCGCGCTCAAGATAGGGGTTTCCCGCCTGTTTGACCAGTAAATAATCGACGACCACCACAGGCCAGCTCCCCCTCCGCCCCGTCGTTTTCCCCACCCCTGGCAGCGCACTGACCGGCAGGAACAATAATATCCGCAACGGGCAGTTCGCGCTTTCCTGAACTCTTGCTGCGGCATGGAAGACATGATAATTTGACCTGTTTTTTCATCACAGATACTTATAAACATCAAGGAGTCAACCGTGGCCGTTTTCGAGATCAGACATCCGCTGGTGCGACACAAACTCGGCCTGATGCGCCGCGACGGCATCAGCACCAAGGATTTTCGTGAGCTCGCCTCAGAAGTCGCCCGACTGCTCACCTACGAGGCGACCAGCGACCTGGAAACCGAGAAGGAGACGATCGCGGGCTGGGCAGGCCCAGTCGAGGTAGACACCATCAAGGGCAAAAAGATCACCGTCGTGCCGATCCTGCGTGCCGGCCTCGGCATGATGGACGGCGTCCTCGACCTGATCCCGAGCGCCCGCGTCAGCGTCATCGGCCTCTACCGCAACGAGGAAACGCTCGAACCGGTCGCCTATTTTCAGAAATTCACCAGCCAGATCGCCGATCGCACGGCCATGATCCTCGACCCGATGCTGGCGACCGGCGGCAGCGTCATCGCCGCCATCGACATGCTCAAGGCGGCTGGCTGCCAGAAGATCAAGGGGCTCTTCCTGGTCGCCGCACCGGAAGGGATCCGTGCCTTGCAGGCAAAACATCCCGATGTCGACATTTACGTGGCAGCCGTTGACGAACGGCTCAATGAGGTCGGTTACATCCTGCCCGGGCTCGGCGACGCCGGCGACAAGATTTTCGGCACCAAATAACATTCCATTCAGGAGGAAACCACATGTCCGGCTACCGTCTCACCCCCAACCCGAAAGAAATGCTCGTCGGCGCCCAGATGCTCTTTGTCGCCTTCGGCGCGCTGGTCCTGGTGCCGCTCTTGACCGGCCTGAACGCCAACGTCGCGCTCTTCACCGCCGGTGCCGGCACCCTGGTCTTCCAGGTCATCACCCGCGGCAAGGTGCCGGTCTTCCTGGCCTCGAGCTTCGCCTTCATCGCGCCGATCATCTACGGCGTGCAGCAGTGGGGGATCCCCGGGACCATGTGCGGACTGGCAGCCGCCGGCCTGCTTTACGTGATCATCAGCATTTGCGTCAGAGTCTTCGGTTCAGACGTCCTGCACCGCGTACTGCCGCCGGTGGTGACCGGTCCGGTGATCATGGTCATCGGCCTGGTCCTGGCGCCGGTCGCCGTCCACATGGCCTCCGGCCGCACCGGCGACGGCTCCGCCTGGCTGGTGCCGCAACCGACCGCCTACGCTATCGCCGGCATCGCCCTGGCGGTGACGGTCCTGGTCTCCCTGCTCGGCAAAGGCATGTTCCGCCTGATCCCGATCCTCTGCGGCATCATCGCCGGCTACGTTGCCTCGCTGATCCTTGATGCGAGCGGCATCTCGGCGTCTGTCCAGGCATCCTTCAACCCCGGCGACCTGCAAAACTGGACCGCCCCCGCGCTGGTCTCGATGCAGAGCGTCGTCGAAGCCCCCTGGCTGGCGGTCCCCGCCTTCACTTTCCCTGTCTGGAACCTGGAAGCGATCCTCTTCATCGTCCCGGTCGCCATCGCCCCGGCCATCGAACACTTCGGCGATGTGCTGGCAATCGGCGGCATCACCGGCAAGGACTACGTCGAAGATCCAGGGGTCGACAAGACCCTCCTGGGCGACGGCGTCGCCACTTCCCTGGCAGCCTTCCTCGGCGGCCCCCCCAATACGACCTACTCGGAGGTCTCCGGGGCCGTGGCGCTGACCAAAGCCTTCAATCCGGTGGTCATGACCTGGGCGGCCATCACCGCGATCCTGCTCGCTTTCGTCGGCAAACTCGGCGGCTTCCTCGGCACCATCCCGGTGCCGGTCATGGGCGGCATCATGGTCCTCCTCTTCGGTGCGATCGCCGTCATCGGCATCAACACCCTGGTGCGCGCCGGCACCGACCTGATGCAGCCGCGCAACCTGACGATCGTCGCGGTCATCCTGGTGTT
The DNA here is from genome assembly GCA_041611575.1 of Desulfuromonadales bacterium. Taxonomy (GTDB): domain Bacteria; phylum Desulfobacterota; class Desulfuromonadia; order Desulfuromonadales; family BM103; genus JBFIMV01. The sequence continues at coordinate 2,853 of JBFIMV010000338.1, forward strand.
CGGCATCGGCGGCATGAACTTCGACCTCACCATCGTCAAGTTGGGCGGCATCGGTCTTGCCGGCATCGCCGGCGTACTCCTCAACCTTCTCCTGCCGCAAGCCAGGAAACAGTCTTAGGCAGCAAACACATCTAAGGCGCCTCAGGTTGCTGACAAAGTTAAATTGTATCTCCCTGATTGAAACGAGAGAGCAACAGACCGTTAATCTGTTGCTCTCTTAATTAGAGTTGTTCCCCTAAAAGCCAAATCAAAACCGTCGGGGGTTGCCCGACAGCAACGTCATTTTCTTTGTGGCGACAAAGAAAACGAAGCAAAAGAAAACTCTGCGCTGCGCTAGGCATGTCTGGCACGATAGCGCGGCAACCTCAATCTGGATGCTACTCTCGACAACCTGCCTACATGTCCCCCAGAGTTGACGAGGCCCTTGAG
>JBFIMV010000339.1:0-3255 GCA_041611575.1 Desulfuromonadales bacterium
GGTGCCGTCTTTCTTGACCCCCAGCTTGATCCAGTACTTGCCCGGATGGCGGCTCTCCGAAGCGACCCAGTCCTCTTCACGGGACGATTGGACCTTGACCGGTCGACCCGGCACGGCAAGAGCCATGGCGCAGGTCTCGGGCTCCAGAATCATCCCCAACCGGACGCCGAATCCGCCGCCGATGGTCGTCGAGACCAGGTTGACCCGCGAAATCGGCAGTTCGAAGAGGCGGGCCAGCTTTGGCTGGACGCACTTGGGCATCTGGGTGGAGGTCCAGCAGTTGAGGCGTCCCGTCTGGTCATAAAGGGCGACGTAGGCATGAGCCTCCATCTGGCACTGCTTGACCTTCGGCAGGGTGAAGGTTTCCTCCAGGACCAGGTCGGCCTTCGCCATTTCGGCATCGACGTCACCCCAGCCATAGGCATTGCCGGGAAACATCTGCTCAGGCAGTTGAAAGGCCAGGTTGCCCGGTTTCCGCTTGTCGAACTGGACAGCGTCCGGCCGGGCGGATTCCTCCGCGCTCAGGTAGACCGGCAGCGGCTCGTAGAGCACCTTGACTTTTTGCGCGGCAATCTCGGCGATCTCTTCGCTCTCGGCGATGATCCCGCAGATGGCGTCGCCCTGGTGACGGACGTAATCGGTGAAGATACGCTGATCTTCAATATCACCAAGCAACTGGCCGAGATCCTCAGGCACCATCAGGTCGAGGACGCCGGTGTTGTAATGTTTCTGAGTGACGTCAGCTGGCCCAAGCACCTTGACGACTCCCGGAACCCTGGCGGCCTCGGAGAGATCGAGTTTGAGCACCTTGGCGTGGGCGTGGTCCCAGCAGCGAACAATCTTGCCGTAGAGCATGCCAGGCAGGTTGATGTCGGCGGCAAAGAGCGCCTGGCCAGTCGCCTTTTCCCTGGCGTCGAGCTTGGGGACATTTTTGCCGATATAGTTCTGTTTGCTCATGAGCCCATGCCTCCTGCCTTCTGGGATTGCGAAGCGTTGAGCATCTGGCTGGCACGCTGGACCGCCTGAACGATTTTTGCATAGCCGGTGCAGCGGCAGATGTTGCCATCCAGCCCCTTGCGGATTTCCTCTTCCGTGGGATTCGGATTGTTGGCCAGGATGCTGGCGGTTTTCATAATCATCCCCGGCGTGCAGTAGCCGCACTGGATTGCGCCCTCTTCGATGAAGGCAATCTGGATCGGGTGCAGTTCGCCGTCCCGGGTCATCCCGCCGACGGTGGTGATATGCCTGCCTTCAACTTCCACGGCCAGGGTCAGGCAGGAGCAGACGCTGTCCTTGCCATCCATCAGCACAGTGCAACCGCCACACTCGCCGGTGCCGCAGCCGTATTTGGTCTCGGTCAGCCTGAGATCATCGCGCAGTGCCTGAAGCAGGGTCCGATTGACCGGCACTTCAAGGCGATGATTCCTGCCATTGACACAAAGCGTAATCATTTTGGTTTTCATGGTTGTCTCCTTTGAGTCCCTGACTCGAATCGCGACCTATTTGTTCGCTACCGCCTGCTCAATCACCCGCTTGAGAATGACCCCCGAGACCTGGCGCCGGTACTGCGCCGTCGAGCGCTGGTCATCGATCGGGGCAACCTCCTCCTGGGCCGAGGCGACGACCCGCTGCAGCAGTTCATCGGTGATCTGCGCGCCCTTCAGCAGGCTCTCGGTCTTCTTGAGACGCAGCGGGGTGGGGCCGACGCACCCCATGGAGATGCGGGCCTGGCTGCAGATGCCTTGCTGCATTTCAAGACGAACGGCGACGTTGAGCTTGGCGAGATCCTCGTGGACCCGCGTCAAGCGATGGAAAGCGGAGCGGGTCGATGCAGTCGGCTCGACAATCCGCAGTTCCACGGCCAGTTCATCATGTTTACGCGCTGTCACCCCGTAGGAAACCCAGAATTCGTCGATGTCGACCAGCCGCTGGCCTTGCGGACCCTGCAGGACCACCTTGCCGCCGAGGGCCAGAATGGCGCAGGAACAATCGCCCGCGGGGGAGGCGCGCAGGACATTGCCCATGACGGTCGCCATGTTGCGAATCTGCGGTGTGGCAAAATTGGCCGCCGACTGGTACAACGCCGGAAACCGGCTGGCGACGTCCGGATGGTCGAGGAGCTGCGCCACCTTGGCCTTGGCACCGATCCTCAGACCCTCACCCGGGATATAGTCGATATGGTCGAGCCCCTCGATTGCCGACAGGCTGAGGACGTAGGGAGTCTTGTTATTCTTGATATAGTTCCAGACCAGAAGGTCCGTTCCGCCGGCCAGAACCGACACCTGCTCTTTGTGCAGCGCCAGCAGGGCGACCACGTCTGCGATATTTTGCGGCTGGAGAAGGTCAAACTGAGGTAATACGCGGCTGTTCATAGGCTTCCCTTTCTTGACGATGAACCGCTGGCGAAGGCAGGTGCTGGTTCATGTTTCTACATGCTAATCGTTGGCGCGAAGACCTGTCAACAGAATTCACATATTATGGTACCTGTTTGCGTTTACTAAGGTTCTCTTACGCATGTGCTGCTTTATCTAGTCGAGAAGGTGGTTCATTTCTGCATGGATTAAAACTATACATCCAGCGCTCGCAGATTCAATTGCGTGCGTTTAAAAACTGACCAAATAACAGCATTTATCCAGAAGCTCCGACAGAAGAAACGGTGGCCCTGGCATAAACGGACAAGGGGCGCGATCGCCCGCACCCCTTGTCCGTTCCCCTGAATGCGGATCAATGCGGTGCTTACTGACCCGATGCCCGCAGGTACTGCGGTGTAAAAATATCGGGCGTAACCTGTTTCGGATCATTATGGGCGTGGAACTGGCCCGTGGTGCAGTGCATCGCCTGGGTGTCGATCATGGTGAACGCATCCCACTGGGCGATCCCCGAACCCTTGTTGATGGCGAGATGGTGGTCCGGATGCGATTCGCCGATCAACCAGGTCTTCCAAAGCTTGCCGGCACGGTCATAGGAGATGGTGCGGCTGAAGAAACCGGTCTGAGCGTCCATGTACATGATGCGCTTGCTGATCGGATGGTTGGCATCAACCGGAGTCGCTTCGATCACGTACACCTTGCGCAGCTGCCAGGTCACCTTGGGGAAACAGTCGCCCTTGCCGCCGAAGGCAACGTAGCGATAACCATCCGGCTCGCTGAACTCGTCAGACAGTTCCTTCAGGTCGTTGTGGTTGTAATACGGGAGCAGCATCTTCTTGGTTTCAATATAGACCCACTTGTTGTCGGCAACCCGGTTGTTGTAACC
>JBFIMV010000340.1:0-3230 GCA_041611575.1 Desulfuromonadales bacterium
GTTGAGCAGGGCGTAGGTGTAGGCGCCGACGGCGAAGAAGGCGACGTAGCCGAGATCGAGCAGGCCGGCAAGCCCGACCGTGATGTTCAGGCCGAGGCCGAGCACCACGAAGATCAGGGCCAGCACCATGATGTTGGTCTGGTAGATATTGACGACCAGCGGGAAGATCAGGGTCGCCACCGCCAGGAGCGCGAGGCCCGGGCGGTACAACTTGGGGTCTTCCAGGAGCCGTTGGCCGAAGCCGGGGCGGGTCGTTTCCTCTTCGCCGATCTCTGCCTTCTTGCTCTTCAGGTTGCGGCGCTTCAGCGCCCAGCGCCACACGAAAGAGAGGAAGAAGGCGCCGATTGCGACCCAGAGCATGTTCAGCCAGCGCCATTCAACGATATTCTTGAGCGTGTTCACCTTGACGACCATCAGCGGAAAGGTCAGGAACACGAACCAGAGAGCAACCAGCAGTGATCGTTTGATGTTGTCGATCATGTTATTCCACATCTCCAACTTGCAGGATCAGACCTTCTGTTTGACGGATTTGCCCAGCAGCCCCGAAGGCCGCAGGATCAGGATCAGGACCAGCACGCCGAAGGCGAATACGTCCTCATAGGCGCTCGACACGTAACCGGCGGCGTAGGCCTCCGTCAGGCCGAGGACCAGGCCGCCGAGGGCGGCTCCAGGGATGTTGCCGATGCCGCCGAGCACGGCGGCCGTGAAGGCTTTCACGCCGGCCATGAACCCGATGTAGAAGTTGATCTGGCCGATATAGGAGCCGACCAGCACCCCGCCGATGGCCGCCAGCACCGAACCGATGATGAAGGTCACCGAGATCACGTTGTCGACGTTCACCCCGACCAGGCGCGCCATGGTCATGTCCTGCTGCGTGGCGCGCATGGCCTTGCCGATGCGGGTGTACTTGATCAGCACCGTCAGGGCCACCATGGTGATGGTGCTGGTGACAAGGATAACCAGCTCGGCCGAACCCATGATGTGCGCGATCGGCTCCATGAAATCGAAGTCGGGGATCAATCCGGGGAACGGCAGAAAGTCGGGGGTTTGCGCCAACAGCACGTAGTTCTGCAGGAAAAGCGACATGCCGATGGCGCTGATCAGCGGTGACAGGCGCGGTGCCTTGCGCAGCGGGCGGTAGGCGATCTTTTCCAGGGTGTAACCGTACGCGGCCGCATAAATGGCGGCGAGCAGTGCGGCCAGGATCAGGATCGAGACACCGGTAAAACCGTAGATGGTCAGCACCCCGGACACGATCAGGGCGATGAAAGCGCCGATCATGTACACCTCGCCATGGGCGAAGTTGATCAACTGGATGATGCCGTAGACCATCGTGTAGCCGAGAGCGATCAGGGCATAGATGCTCCCCCGGACCAGTCCACTGCTGGAAAGTTCAAGAAAATAGTCCATCGATGATGTCCGCAACCCTTAGAGGGAGTGTCTGCCCGGCAAGCGCATGGAGCCGGAGAAACATGAGAAAATACCTATATGGTCAAGAATGCAAAAAACTCGGGGGACAGGCTGGGCCTGTCCCCCGGTGTTCATTGATAATGCCCGATATTACAGCTCGACGAACTTGCCGCCCTTGACCTGGAACACGGAGAAGCCGACGCCTTCGGCATCGCCCTTGGCGTCGAACTTGATCTTGCCGACAGAGGTTTCCACGAACGAGGTCTTGAGCGCCTTCTCGAGAGCGGCGTACTCGGTCCCGCCGGAGACCTTGATGGCGTTGATGACAGCCTGCATGGCGGCGTAGCCCTGGTCGAAGAAGGTGCCGGGCTCCTTGCCGTACTTGGCAACGTAGTCGGCTTTCGCCTGCTTGTTGCCGGCGAGGTTGGACACATCCATCGGACCGGTCGCGTAGACGCCTTCGGCATCGGCACCGGCGACTTCGAGGAAGCCGTCGCCCATGACGCCGTCAGGACCGATGAAGGGGACATCAACCTTACGCTTCTTCATCTGGGCAACCAGCTTGGAAGCCTCCGGATGATAACCACCGAAGATGACTGCGTCAGCGCCTTCCTTGCGGACTTTCTGCACGACGGCCGAGTAGTCCATGGCGCCGGGAGTGATGCCTTCGAAGAGCACGACCTTCGCCTTGCCGCCGGCTTCGACGAACTGCTTGGAGAAGTCGGCGAAGCCCTTGCCGTAGTCACCCTTGTCATGCAGGATGGCGATCTTCTTGGCTCCGAGCTTGCCGGTGGCGAAGTTTGCAGCCAGTTTACCCTGGTCGTCGTCCGGGGCGATGGTGCGGTAGAAGTTCGGGTAGTCGCCGCTCTGGGTCAGGGGCGGATTGGTCGCCGACGGGGAGATGGCGATGATGCTGGCTTCCTTGTAGATGCCCATGGCCGCCTTGGTGGCGCCGGAGCAGACATGGCCGATGACCACGTTCACGCCCTGCGACACCAGCTTGGTGGCAGCGTTGGTGGCGATCTCGGGCTTGCACTGGTCGTCCATCGGCAGGATCTCGAGCTTCTTGCCGAGCACGCCGCCGCTGGCGTTGATCTGGGCGGCCATCATTTCAGCCGCTTCCTTGGTCGGGATACCGTAAGGGGCCAGGTCGCCCGTGTGGGGACCGGCGATGCCGATCTTGATGGTGTCAGCCGCAAAAGCGCTGAACGGCACCAGAGCGCTGACCAGAGCTACCACGATGAGCTTGCCGAAAACCGATTGACGCATGTTTACTGCCTCCTTGGAGATGTGTGATCCGGTGAAATCCGGCTTGAGTATTCGGAAACAAGGTTTGTTTATAATTGATAAAAACGGTTGCGTCAAGGGCGAAACTTGAGCATCTCGCTTATAATTCCTCGAGTGAGAGAAATGGTGAAAAGTCCCAAAAATTGCGCCCTCTCACATCATCAAGACGTTTTCGTTGACGACAAAAAGGTTGCCCAGAGCAAAGGGCTTGTGCGGAGACAGGCCAAGCTCGTCGAGACGGAAGTCGATTCGCTCGCGGAAAGGCATGCGTTTGCAGGCGTCGCGCTGCAGGCGGTACACCGACACTGTGTCATTCTCATTCTCGACCCGGAAATCAGCCTTGGAGGTGCAGCCGCTGCTTGCCACGACGAATACAACCAAGCCAGATTCGAGATCTGTCTCCAGGCCAAGCAGGGGTTCAAGTTGTTCGGCTTCTGCTTGTCCGCACAATCCCATCAGGCACAGACCCAACATGATTCCAACGATCTTCATCTTCACCTCCACAAGGATTGATTTTCCGCCTCACGTCCCGA
>JBFIMV010000341.1:0-3220 GCA_041611575.1 Desulfuromonadales bacterium
AAACTTTACGATACCCTGACCGGCATCCAATACGGGCGAATTGCCGACCCCTATGGCTGGGTCGAGCTCCTCTAGGCCTTCCTTTTCCGGCGCCACCACGTTGACGGAAAAAGTGGTGGTGCCGGCTTTCATCCGACCGCGAACGACTGTTTTTGAGCACAATAAAAACACAATCGGTGTAGTTTTCAGCTCAATTATTGGGCAGCCCGAGTCGCAATCATTTCTCCCCTGACCCTCTCTATTTTTAGTCCCTGAATATTAAGAAATAATTTCGGCGACTTGTGTCGTCCTCCTGGTCGTAAGCCGTATTTGTTGGCCGATGGCACAGCGCTTGCTCTGTCCAGCCTGTCCATCCAGGTTCGCAATCCAGGCAAACGATTTCCGGAGGTGCTCGCATGTGCCGAATTGGCGCGATCAAAAGTTCCAGGTACGTTCACCCCAGCCAGGCCCTGCTGTTGATGCAGTCGCAGCAGAAGGGGCACGATAACTCAGGCTTCGCCATGGTCATGCACGACCTTGGCGGTCTTTTCGAAAGCTACAAGCATCTGCCCACCCTGTCGATGGCCTGTACCGACGAGGGGCTGAAGCTGGCTGAAGACATGCTCTATGCCGCGGGTTTCCAACGCGTCATGCAGTGGGTGCCGGACACCAACAACCAGCCGGGCCTGGATATCAACGCCATGCCCAATTACGTCTTCGAGACGTTTGACTACCCGAAGTACTACAAGCGCAACGCCGATCAGAAGGAGAAGGAAGACCTGCTTCTCGACATGCGCCTGAAGCTGCGCAAGGCGCTTGAGAAGGACGAGCAGGGGTTCGTCTACTCGTTCTGGCCCGACGTGGTGACCCTCAAGGAGATCGGCGACCCGAAGGATATCGGCACCTACTTCAACCTCTGGGAGCCGGACAACAAATTCACCGCCAAGGTGATCACCGCCCAATGCCGGCAGAACACCAACTACGACATCGTGCGCTATGCGGCGCACCCGTTTTTCCTGCAGGGCTACACCGCGCTGGCGAATGGCGAGAACACCTTCTACCTGAAGAATGTCGAGTTCCAGCGCAAGCTGCACCATGGTTATATCGGCTTCGAGTCCGACTCGCAGTGCTTCCTCTACACGTTGCACTATGTGCACCGCGAGCTCGGCTGGCCCCTGTCCTATTACAAGCACGTGATCACCCCGCTCCCCTTCGAGGATATCGAACGGCGCGAGGACAAGCAGCAGCTGCTGGCGATCCGCCAGTCACTGGCGCACCTCGAGATCAACGGGCCGAACACCATCATCGGTGTCCTCCCTGACAACACCATCTTCACCTGCTGCGATGCCAAGAAGCTGCGGCCGGTGGTGGTCGGGCGCAACGACGAGATGGTCGTGATCAGCTCTGAGGTGTGCGGTATCAACGAGGTGCTGCCGAAGCGCAACTGGGAAAATGACATCTATCCCCACGAACGTGAAATCGTCACCGTGAGCAACGATCTGGAGGTGCAACGGTGGAAGCAATGAAAGTCCATAACGTCACTCCCAACGATCTCTACTGGAAGATCCGCTATGACGCCAGCCGCTGTACCCTGTGCGGTTCGTGTGTCGCGGCCTGCTCGTTCCGCGCCATCGAGCCGAAGATCGAGCGTCGCCGCATGGTCTTCTCCGAGAGCGAGCTGCCAGAACCGAAGCAGCGCTTTTCGGCGGTACCGGTGATCAGGCAGACACACTCGATCAAGAACTACTGTCGCGGTTGCGGCATCTGCGAGAAGGTCTGCCCGAACGATGCCATCGGCCCGGTGCGCAATCCCGATACGCGGCACCCGATCATCACCCGCTGTCTGGCCGGCGACTCGATCAAGCGCGGCGGCCGTAAGAATCTCGAGTCGATGATGCGCACCCTCGACAAGATCCGTGTCGGGCGCATTTCGCAGATGACCGATCCATCGCTCGATGCGCAGCGCCACACCTTCGACCTGCTCGCCCCTTTCGGCCGCATCCTGCCACCGAAGAAGCTGCCGCTCGGCGTCTCCCCGCAGGGCCTGCTCGAGATGACCCAGGCGGCGTCGCCGGTGCGCTGGATCTACCCGGTGATCATCGGCGACATGTCGATCGGCGCCCTCTCCTGGCGCATGTGGGAGGCGGTGGCGCTGGCCGTGGCCTACCTCAACGAACAATGCGGCCTGCCGGTGCGCATGTGCTCGGGCGAAGGCGGGGTGCCGGTGCGCCTGCTCAAGAGCAAATACCTCAAGTACATGATCCTGCAGATCGCCTCGGGCCACTTCGGCTGGAACCGTATCGCCAAGGCGATGCCGCACATGGTCGAGGACCCGGCCGGCATCCTGATCAAGATCGGCCAGGGGGCGAAGCCGGGCGACGGCGGCCTGCTGCAGGCGACCAAGGTCGCCGAGCACATCCAGGCGATCCGCGGCGTGCCCAAGGCCGACCTGCTCAGCCCCCCCAACCACCAGGGGCTCTATTCCATCGAGGAGAGCGTGCAGAAGATGTTCCTCTCCTTCAACGCGGCGTTCAAGTTCCGCGTGCCGGTGGCGATCAAGGTCGCGGCCTCGGCGACTTCGGTCAGTGTCTTCAACAACCTGGTGCGTGACCCCTACAACATCGTCGGCGGTTTTTTCCTCGACGGCATCGACGGCGGCACCGGCGCGGCCCACGAAGTCTCCCTCGACCACACCGGCCACCCGATCGTCTCCAAGTTGCGCGACTGCTACCTGGCCGCGGTCAACCAGGGCCGCCAGGGGCAGATCCCGCTCTGGGCCGCCGGCGGCCTCGGCAAGACCGGCGACCTGGCTGCCGACGCCTTCAAGATGATCTGTCTCGGCGCCAACGGCGTCTTCACCGGCAAGCTGGTGCTGCAGATGGCCGGCTGCGTCGGCAACGACATGGGACGCTGCAACGCCTGCAACACCGGTCTCTGCCCGGTGGGCATCACCACCCAGGAGCCGGCCCTGGTGCACCGTTTCGACGTCGATCGTGCGGCGCAGAACATCGTCAACTACTTCCTGGCCATGGACCAGGAGCTGAAGAAACTGATGGCGCCGATCGGCAACTCGACCCTGCCGGTCGGCCGCTCGGACGCGCTGGTCGCGGTCGACCGCGCCGTCGCCGAGAAGCTGCAGGTTCAATACGTCTGTTAATCCGAGGTGCGAGGTGCGAGGAGTGAGGTGCGAGAAAGCTTCTAAGAAATTTCCCGCTTCGCGTTTCGCGTTTCGCGCCCCTCA